>JAAEQF010000097.1 GCA_024231695.1 FCB group bacterium | reverse complement strand
TGAATTTTTTGTTTTCAGTTTTGAATTTTTTGTTTTCAGGTCTGAGGGATTTGCTTTCAGTAATGAAGGAACTGCTTTTAGTTGTACCGGTTTTTCTTTTAGTTTAGCCGGAGATGATTTTATATCGGTCGTCTTCACTTTAAAACGTGCATTGAATGCGTTAAAACATCGGAACATAGTCTCACGACATTCGGGCGCTGCTTCGGACTCCAAACAACGTCCCGGTGAGTGACTTGATCCTGCTAAAAGGTTTCCGTTTTTTTTCGATTGATTCAGTCGATTGGGAGCCGTGGAAATTGAATTTGCGAACAACATATTGTTGAGCCTCCTCGCCTTCGTTATTTCAATTTTGTTTCCGCGAGGATGACCATAACACAAAAAAATCAATCTGTCAAGAAAAAAAATATTTTTTTTAAAATGAGCCACGAAGGTGAAAAAGATTAATGGTTAATGGTTAATTGTTAATGGATAATTAATAATAGGAGTTGTGCCCTTCGGGCTTATCGATACGCCTTGTATAATGAAAGTGGATTGAAAATCAACTTTGTTGATTTGAATTCTAGAGGCACCGAAATGCAAAAAATCGATAATATGTAATTTTAATAAGGAGGTCATTTTGATCAT
>JAAEQF010000096.1 GCA_024231695.1 FCB group bacterium | reverse complement strand
TATATGTGTTTTCAGAAACAGAAAAATACCTGAGCATAAATAATATAACAGATGTTGACGGCAAAATAACATTCCGTCTGCCTGCTGGAACCTATAAGTTCCGGGCCGACTATCAGGGCAGTCATTACTGGAGCGACATAGAAACCCTCACACCTGATCAGGTAAATTCAGTGACCCTGGACACAGGTGGTGGTGTGTTTGACCTGACTGTACTCAAGGGTGAAGGTGAACCCCTTGAGAATATACGTTGCTATGTATTCAATACCCTAAAAACCTATCTGGGCATGTCAGGCACCACAGACTCAAGCGGTCAGGTCCAGTTCAGCCTTGCAGACGGTGATTATAAGCTTCGGGTGGATCATCTTGGATATCAGTTCTGGGCAGGAGATTATGAGGTGCCGGCCATCCTTTCAGATGAATTTACAATCATCCATTCAGATGTGATCATCACAGTGGAAGGGTTATATCAGACACCAGAACCCCTGGAAGATTTGACCGTGCATCTGTTCAAACCGCCTGAGGTATACATGAGTCAAAATCAGGTGACAGATGCAAATGGTCAGGTGGGATTCAATCTGCCGGATCAGACCTACAAGGTGAGGGTGGATTACCTGAATCAAAAATTCTGGT
>JAAEQF010000095.1 GCA_024231695.1 FCB group bacterium | reverse complement strand
TTTCGGTCGACCAGCGGATCGTCGACGAGCGCCTCCAGGGCGTCGCCCAGGTTCGGGCTGAGCTCGGCGTGGTGCAGAACGTGCTCAAGCTCTTCGAGGCGCAAGGTGAGGGCGGCCGGGGCGCCGCGCGACGCCCGACGCCCCAGCAGGCGCTCGAAGGCGGCGCGCTGGGCCGCGCTCGGCGCGTGCAGCGCCATGGTGCCCCGGAGCGCGCGGCCCTGCTCGAAACGACGGCGCAGCCGTTCGACGATCCAGGCCAGGGCCGGGTCGGCGAAGGTCTCACGCAGGCGCTGGCGGTCGGTCTTCACGGCTTCGCCGGCGGCGGATGGGGCGCCTGGACGCGCTCGCGGCCGTTCCAGACCCAGCGCGTCAGCCCTACCGCGTCGATCCCCGGACGGGTCGCCAGCTGGTAGATCGCCAAGCCGGGCAGGGTGGCGTAGCAGCCCCACTCGCGCTCGCTGGTCATCACGAAGTCGAGGTCGAAGCTGTCGAGCAGGCCCATGCATTTGCTGCGCATGTCGGCGTCGATG
>JAAEQF010000094.1 GCA_024231695.1 FCB group bacterium | reverse complement strand
ACAAGCTTAAGGAATGCATTAACTGGCTCAAAGGTAAGGGCGTCAATTATGCCGACTGCCGTTTTGTGCGGCGCGAAAGGGAATCGTTGCAGGTTTCCGACGGCAATATCGACACTCTGGCCCGTGACCTTGATGTCGGCGTCGGCATCCGTGTGCTGGCCGATGGCGCCTGGGGGTTTGCCGCCACGGCGGTATTGACTCCGGCGGAACTCAAGAAAACGGCCAACAAGGCTTTGCAGATCGCCAAGGCTTCGGCCATGACTTTGCGCGAACCGGTGGTACTGGCCGAAGAGAGGCCATACGTCGATTATTATCGGACGCCGATCAAAAAAGATCCGTTTGAGGTTTCCACCGATGACAAGGTCGATCTGCTTCTGGAAGTTTGCGCCGATTTAAAAAAGGCGAAGAAGATCAAGAAGGCCGAAGCCGGAATGGGTTTTTTCAAAACCCATAAGCTGTTTGTTTCCACTGAAGGCGCCGAGATCGAACAGGATATTGTCGAATCGGGCGGCGGATTCAAGGCCATCTCTTTCAATGGCAAGGAAGCGCATAAACGGTCGTTCCCCAATTCTTTCGGCGGCGACTGGGCTTGCCGAGGATATGAGTTTATCGAAGAGATGGATATGCTGGCTAATACCGAAAAGGTGCGGGAAGAGGCGGTCATGATTTTGTCGGCCGCGGCCTGCCCCGATACCGAAACCACGATTATTATCGGCGGCCCGCAATTGGCCCTGCAGGTGCATGAATCCTGCGGTCATCCGATCGAACTGGATCGAGTGTTGGGAACTGAGATTTCTCTGGCCGGTGGTTCGTTCATGACCATCGACAAGCTGCGCAAACTCAAATACGGTTCCGATATTGTCAACATCACCGCCGACGCCACGACCAAAGGCGGTCTGGGGACTTTCGGCTATGACGATGAAGGTGTAAAAGCTCAACGCAAACCAATAATCAAGAACGGTCTCTTTGTCGGGTATCTAACCAGTCGCGAAACGGCTCCGATTATCAATAAGCGTTCCAATGGGACGATGCGGGCTGATGGCTGGAACCGGATTCCGCTGATTCGCATGACCAATATCAATCTTGAACCGGGTGACTGGGAACTGGATGATCTGATCGCTGATACCAAGAAGGGCGTTTTCTTCGATCTCAATAAGAGCTGGTCAATCGATGACAAACGGCTCAATTTCCAGTTCGGTGCCGAATGTGCCTGGGAAATCAAAAACGGCAAACTGGGCAAGATGTACAAAAACCCGGTCTATACCGGTATAACGCCCGAATTCTGGAACTCCTGCGATGCCATCTGCAATAAAAATCACTGGCGTGTCTGGGGAGTGCCCAACTGCGGCAAAGGCGAACCTATGCAAACGGCCCATGTCGCTCATGGTACTGCGCCGGCCCGTTTCCGTAACGTCAAAGTGGGGGTGAGCAAATGATTGGAGAAAAGAAACTAATAGCCCGGCTGGAAAAAGTATTGGCTCAATCGAAAGCGGATGAAACGGAAATCGTTTTTATGGGTGAGGAATCGGGTTTGACCCGATTCGCCAATTCAGCTATTCACCAGAACGTCCACGAGAACAGCACCAAAATTTATTTCCGTTCGGTCCTGGGTAAAAAAGTCGGCATCGCCTCGACCACTTCGCTGACCGCTTCGGATTTGAAGCAGACGCTCGATGCTTCTTGCGCCATTGCTTCGCGTCTTCCCGAAAATCCGAATTTCCCGGGTCTGCCGAAACCGGCAAAGTACAAAAATTTTGATACATTCGATCAGCGGACGGCTAAATTTTCTCCGCGCGACCGAGCCAAAGCGGTTAAAAAGTTGGTGGCTGTTTCTGACCGCAAGAATTTCACTATGGCCGGGGCTTTCTCGACCGGTTCCAGCGAAATTGCCATCGTCAATTCCAAAGGGGTGCGTGCCTATCAGCCATTGACCTCGGCTTCGATAAACATGATTGCCATGTCCGATACATCATCGGGTTATGCTGCCGGTTTGTCCCGCCATGTGGACGAAATTGATGTGGTCAAGTTGGCCGACATCGCCGTGGGCAAATGCGATCTGTCGCAGAATCCCCTGAGTATAGAACCCGGCAATTACGAAGTCATCCTTGAACCAGCGGCCGTGGCCTCGCTTCTGGAATGGATGAATTATATCGGGTTGGGAGCCAAGTCATTTCAGGATAAAACCTCGTTTTTGTCCGGCAAAATCGGCAGGAAAGTAACCTCCGATAAGATTTCCATCTTTGATGATGCGCATGATACGAAATCTATGGCTTTTCCTTTCGATCTTGAGGGCGTACCCAAAAAGAAGATACAGTTTATCAACAAGGGTATCGCCAAAGGTGTAGCCTACAATTCCCAGCTGGCTCTCAAAGACAAAGTTAAATCGACCGGTCATGCTTTATCTCCGGACGAGGCCGCTCTTGGCGCTATGGCTTTGAACATGGTTGTCGGCCCGGGAACTGTCCGGCGAGGCAAAATGATCGAGAATGTCAAAAAGGGAATATTGATAACCCGTTTTCACTATATCAACGGCTTTATCGATACGCCCAATGCGGTTTTGACCGGCATGACCCGCGACGGTACTTTCCTGATCGAAAAAGGCGAGATCGTCGGTGGCCTCAAGAACCTGCGTTTCACCGATGCCATGCTTCGTTCATTCGGGACTGCCGTGGCTCTCTCCAAAGAGCAGGAACTGGTTGAATCCTGGGGCGGCTCGATCGGTTGTGTCAAGGCGCCGGCAATGCATCTAAAAAGGCTCAAATTTACAGGTAAAACTGAATTTTAATCCAGTTTTGATGAAAAAACCCGCCTTCCGGCGGGTTTTTTTGTGCCAAAGAGGAAACTCCGGTTTAATTTGGCCGTAATAAAAGGCAGTTGTCCTGTATTGGAGGATAGATATATGCTGAAGTATATGCTGATTGTGGTCTTGGCCGTCACGTTATTCTGTTTGATGTTTCTTGTCGGAGCGGTTGTTGTCAAGGCGGGTGAACCTGTGGTTGAATTTGTGGATCTCAGAATTGGCGATCTTCAAGTTCAGGGTTTCGAACTAACCGATAAAAGCGAAGTTGATCTTGAGGCGGTCGTCGCCGGAGCAAGCTATAGCAAGCATCTGCTTGCGTATGGCTGGATTATTGATGCCGACAACCGTGAATTGGTTTGGTCGATGCAGGACGACTGCGATGAATTCAAACGGATTTCCGATGTTCTCAAGGATTGCCAGGAAACGATCAGACTGCAAGCGGGCAAGTATGAAGCATATTATTATGTAGGTACTCCGGGAAAATTTTGGGGCAATACAAATATTACCGTCAACGATCTGGGCGATATTATAGCCCTCGTCGGCGATATTTTCACTGATGAAGACAAAGACGTACAACAGTTCTGCGAGGATGAGCTGGAAGAGTTGACCTTTGTGATCCAGGTTTCGGGTGGGGCAAAGGCCTTTACTCCTCTGTTTGATGAGGTGCCCAATACGGTGGTCTCCATTTTACAGCCGGAAGACGACGAGTATCATTCGCGGGGCTTTACTCTGAAAAGGGAAATGCCATTGGATATTTATGCCATTGGTGAATTTTCCGATTCATACGATCTATTCGTGGACGGCGGCTGGATAATCGATGCCCGCACCCGGGAAACAGTATGGCGGATGGATAAATGGAACACCGAGCGGGCCGGAGGTGCAGCCAAGAATCGCGTTTACATCGATGGAATCACTCTACCGGCCGGAGATTATATAGCCTACTATGCCACCGACGAATCCCATGATCCCGGCGAATGGAATTCACCGCCTCCGGCCGATCCGTTGAATTATGGCATGGTTATACGAACGGCCGACGCCGGAGACTTCTCGCAGGTAACCGAATTCGATCAAAAGCTTAGTGAAACCGAAATCGTCAAAATGGTTCGGATTCGTGATGATGAACTCAAAAAACAGGGATTTGCCCTGAAAGATGATACACGCCTGCATATAACTGCCCTGGGTGAGCGGAATTACAGTGACAATGATTTGGCCGATTACGGCTGGATTGTGGATATGGACGAAATGGAAACGGTCTGGAAAATGAAAGGCGATGAATGCGAATTTGCCGGAGGAGCGGCCAAGAACTGCATTTTCGATGGATTCATCTATCTCCCGGCCGGACACTATATGGCCTATTATCGCACCGATGGTTCTCATTCCTATGGGAGCTGGAACGCCGGCCGGCCGCATGATTATCGTAATTGGGGCATTACCGTTGTCGGTATGGGCGATGAATTTTCCGCCGACGACTTCGAATTGGTGGATCAATTCCAACCCTCCGGAAACATGCTGGTTAATATGACCGGCCTGGGCGACGACGAGGACGTCCGGCAAAGCTTCTCGCTGTCGGAGACCGCCCGCCTGAAAATAATGGCCCTGGGCGAAGGGCAGTCGGGTGAGATGCATGACTATGGCTGGATCGAAAACGACCGTACCGGAGAAATAGTCTGGGAAATGACTTATCGCAAATCCCGCAATGCCGGGGGAGCCTCAAAAAACCGAATGGTGACAGCAAATGTTACCCTTGAAAAAGGTAAATATACGGCATTTTTCGTTACGGACGGTTCCCATTCCCTGGAGGATTTTAATGCTTCGGAGCCGGACGAACCGGAACGTTGGGGAATGGTAATAACTCAAAAATAAAAAATCATTTTGGTCTTGCGACTAAAATCCCCTTACACCGCGGGGGCCGGGTTCGGTCCCCGCTTTCTTCTTGACTTGTGCCTCCTAATAACCTTAGATTGAAAAAGTCTTCGGATCGGGCCTAAAGCCTCTTGGAAAGACCTCCATTATGGGCCATGCCGAAATAAATATAACTACTGTTTGCATATCAGTTGCCGAGGGTTTTCAAAATGAGACTGTATGAGTTTGAGGGAAAACAGCTTTTTAAGGAATCCGGTATCCCTGTGCCTGAGGGCCGGATGGTTACAGACGCTGAGACCGCATATCAGGCCGCAGCCGAGATGGCCGTGCCGGTAGTTCTCAAGTCGCAAGTGTTGACCGGCGGGCGAGGCAAAGCCGGAGGGATCAAAATTACGGAATCGGCCGATGAGGTACGTAAAGTGGCCGGCGAATTGTTCGGTATAACCATCAAATCTTTTCCGGTCGAAAAGTTATTGATTGAACGGAAACTTGATATCGCTCACGAATATTATCTGGGCGTGACCATCGACCGGGCCAATTATAAGCTGATCCTGATCGGGTCGTCTGAGGGCGGTGTCGATATCGAGGAAACAGCCGAGGCTCAGCCGGAGAAAATTATCAAATTGGTTCTGGATATTGACGAACCGCTCTATGGCTTCGATGCCTTATATTTGGCCAAGCTAATCGGCATTAAGGGTCCGGCGTTGAAACAGGCTCAGGGGATAATCACCAACCTGCTGAAAGTTTTCAGGTCCTACGATGCCAAGCTGGTTGAAATAAATCCTCTGGTGGAACTGACCGACGGCTCGCTTCTGGCGGCCGACGCCCGCGTTTCACTCGACGATGATGCTATCTTTCGCCACCCCAACCTGAATGATATGGGGATCGAAAAACGCCATGAAGAAGGCGAAATGTCCCCGCGTGAACAGCAGGCCCACGAATGGGGCGTACCTTACCTCGATATGGGCGGAAACATCGGGATGTTTCCCGGTGGCGCAGGATTCGGGATTATGGGCAACGATTTCATTCATTACTACGGCGGCGAACCGGCGAATTTCATGGATTCGGGCGGCGGCCCTTCACCGGAACGGATTGCCAAAATGCTAGTATTGCTCGATGAAAATCCTAATGTCAAGGTGATCTTCGGCGCGCGTTTCGGCGGCATTTCCCGCTGTGATGATTTTGCCACCGGCGTCATCAAATTCCTCAAGGAACACGGGCTGTCCAAGCCGCTGGTTATGCGTATGACCGGCAATATGTGGCAGGAGGGCGTTCGTATATTCGACGATGAACGGAAAGCTAATCCAGAAATGTTCAAGCATATCGAAGCGCATGGGATCGAAACCCCGATCGAAGAAATATCCAAACGAGCCGTGGAACTGGCCAAACAGGCCGAGGCCGGGGAGGGGAACTGATGTCTATTCTGGTTGACAAAAAATCGAAAGTCATCGTGCAGGGTATCACCGGCGGCAATGGGTCATACCATACCGAACGCATGGTCGATTATGGCACCAATATCGTCGGCGGCGTCACTCCCGGCAAAGGCGGTCAGAAAGTTCAGGATCGTCCGGTTTTTGATACGGTAAAAGAATGTGTTGACTATACCGGTGCCGATACTTCGGTGATTTTCCTTCCGGCCCGCTTTGTCAAAGAAGCGGCCATCGAGGCTATTCGGGCGGGGATCAAGTTTGTCGTCGTCGTCCCCGAACATATTCCGATTCACGACATGCTTTATATTCGCAAAGAGGCCCAGGAATACGGAACGACGGTCCTTGGCGGCAACACGGCCGGAATCATCTCACCGGGAAAGGCCAATCTGGGCATTATGCCCAATATTGCCTTCAAGCAAGGCCGGGTGGGTACGGTTTCCCGAAGTGGTTCGATTACTTATTACGTGGCCGATACGCTAACTCGTTCCGGTTACGGAGAGACCACCTGCTGCGGACTGGGCGGCGATCCGGTTCTGGGTTCGACTTTCGCTGAAATCCTCTGGATGTTCGAGAATGATCCGGACACCAAAGCGGTAGTTATGACCGGTGAAATCGGCGGCGTCTATGAAGAAATGGCGGTCGATACAATCGGCGGTATGAAAACCCCGGTGCTGGCCATGATCGGCGGTATCTATGCTCCTCCCGGAAAACGGATGGGGCATGCCGGAGCGATCGTCGAAGGGAAAATGGGCACGGCTAAAGAGAAGCTGGAAATGCTGGCCTCGGCCGGAGCGCATCCCTGCAAGACCTTCACCGACATTCCCAAGACGTTGGAGAAGTTGGGAGTGTAGAGTATACAGTTTTACTGCAGGGTCTTAATTGACTGCGGCAAGCAGGACCCTGCAGAACACACACTTGTGTGATTTTGGTTCGGCCGCGCTTCGCTGGCCTCACACAGGCATCGCCTGCTTTTGGCTGTCGCGTGGATGACCTGACTTGAAAACTCCTGCGTCTAAAAACGAAGCCACGCGAGTTTTATCACCAAAAATCGTTGGGTTTCTGACACTTGTTGACAATGCCTCTCAAGCAGGATAAATTTTCCAATAAAGTGATGTTGAGGAAAGTGAATGAAACAGGCGATTGGCTATGTGGCGGTGGTCGTTGAGGATTACGACGATGCGATCAGGTTCTATGTTGACGTCCTCGGTTTCAGTCTCATCGAAGATACTTTCATCGAAGCCCAGAATAAGCGTTGGGTTCTGGTTGCCCCGCCCGGTTCGACGGAGACGAAGTTATTGCTGGCACGAGCCGTGGGGGAGGAGCAGTCATCTCGTATCGGTAATCAGACAGGCGGCCGCGTATTTCTGTTTTTGCACACCGATGATTTTTGGCGCGATTACAAAGCCTTCAAGAGCAAAGGCGTGGTTTTTGTACGTGAGCCTTTAGAAGAAAGCTATGGCACGGTCGCAGTTTTCAAGGACCTCTATGGCAATCTGTGGGATTTGTTGCAACTTAAGGAATAAAGGCAACGTTACGATCGTTGATGCTCACTATGAAACTGAGCCAATTGATCTGAGAGACTAATGAGATATGAAGAGATCACACATCTGGATTATATAGACGAATTATTGTCCATTGCCGAAACCTACCCAAGAACCGATGCTGAATTAAAACAAGTGCGAAAACAATTACTGAATGAGTTAGCCGAAGCCGGTCACAACCGATACATCTATATTGGCTATCTGGAGGAAAAAGCGGTCGCCATGGTGCAGATAATAATAAATAACGCTGATAACGATCCTGATCTGGCCAATGGTGAGGACGTTGCGCATGCCCATAATTTGCAGGTCAGAAATGAACTTCAAGGGCAGGGTATTGGAAAGCAAATGATGGCGTTTATTGAAGATAAGGCCAGAGAAATGGGGAAGGAAACGTTGACCCTGGGTGTGGATGATATAAACGAGCGGGCGATCAGACTTTACAAGAATATTGGCTATCAGGTTTTTAAAGTTGAAGAGGGACGAACAGCCGAAGAGAAGTGCTTTATCATGAAAAAGTCACTATGAATATCGTTGGTTATAAAAGTTTGCCGATTCATCCCATCAATGGGCAAGTTACGCTTTGATTGATTATTCAAAAGTGGATTTTGCAATTGAGCCACTTCCGCTAGAATGACTTCTTTCTCCTTGTAAAATCTAATATTATGACGATATTGTGTTTATAGATAGTCATAAACCAAAAGACATTTAATTAAAAATACAGGCGGAGGATATTATGCCCTGGCTAAAAAAACATCGGATTCTTCTCATGGCTATTTCTTTGATTATCCTAACTGGATCTATCAATGCAGAAGTACCCCAGCTTATCAATTATCAAGGGCGGCTGACTAATCCGGAGGGCGAACCTCTGGATACGACTGTGTCCATTACTTTCACTATCTATGATGATTCAACCGGTGGAGTAGCGAAATGGTCGGAAACCTATGCCTCCGTGGTTGTTTCAGATGGTCTGTTCTATGTCCTTTTGGGTTCTGTTAGTCCAATTATTGACTCCGTATTCAACAATCCTGAAAGATATCTTGGAATTATAGTCGGAACTGATCCGGAAATGTCACCCCGGACGAGGTTTACCTCGGCGGCTTATGCGTATAATGCCGAGAGTTCCCATTGGAACGTTTCAGAGTCGATGCTTTATACCAACAATAATTGGAGTATTGTGAGAGGTGAAGCGGGGAACTTACTACAGGGAAGTGATTTTAATTCCGTAATCTGCATGGGAACTAATAGCGTTCTCGGAAATTTGGCTGAAGCGGCTTACCATACAACGATTTCAGGCGGGACTGAGAACAGCAGTTTTGGTACATACAACACGATCGGGGGAGGATATAACAATTCTGCCAGCCGAGTCGGTGTCACTGTCGGTGGCGGATCCAATAATGATTCATATGGCTATTATAACACAATAAGCGGCGGGGCTGATAATGCTGTCTCTGGTTTTTATAGCACGGTTGCGGGAGGCAGAAATAATGATATAGATGGCAGTTACTCCTTTGCTATCGGTCGCAGGGCAAAGGCAGAGCATACTGGCACCTTCGTCTGGGCCGATTCCACCGATGCCGATTTTACTTCGACCGGCAATAACCAGTTTCTTATCCGTGCCGCCGGAGGTGTAGGAATAAACAACGCCACTCCGCTCGGTTCACTTGATATTGCTCAGAATAGCGATGAAGTCTGCCTGTATTTTTCCAATGGTACGCGTGATATTGCCTGGTCGCCGTCACATGCTCTTCAATTCGGTCAATGGGATGGGTCAGATTGGGATGAACGGATGAGGATAGCTCCCAACGGGTATATTGGTGTAGGAGAAACCAATCCAGCGTTTCGCATCGATTGCATCGGAAATATACGCTGTGCCATTCTTGTTGAAACCTCCGATATGCGTTTAAAAAAGAATATTAGCTCAATTGACAATGCCCTGGATAAGATCGGTGCAATAAGGGGAGTTTCGTTTGAATGGAACGATCAGGTTGAGGAGAACTCCGGGAATCAACTCGGTGTTATTGCTCAGGAAGTCGAATCGATCCTGCCGGAACTGGTTTTGACCGATAACAAGGGTTACAAGTCAGTCAGCTACACAAAACTGACGGCGGTGCTGATCGAAGCGGTCAAGGAATTGAAAACACAGAACGAAAAGCTATCTCAAAGAATTACAGAACTGGAAGAATCAGACACGTCGAGCCGATAGCACCTGAAGACTAAATGGGCAGGAATACCCAATCCTGCTCTATCGAATCAATAAGCCTTTACCAATGCTCCATCGACCAGAATGTTCTGCCCGCTTACATATGTGTTGGCTTTGGAACACAAAAATACAACCATCCTGGCGATTTCAGCCGTTTCCCCATACCTGCCAAACGGAATACCGGCAAACACTTTTTCACGATATTCATCCAAAGGCAAGTTTTGTTTTTTTGCTCTTAAGGAATCGAGATAATCGACGTGATCGGTTGCTATCTTTCCGGGACCGATGACATTGACCAGAATGTTATCCGGTCCCAGTTCACTGGCGAGGGTTTTGGAAAGTCCGACAATCCCCATTCTAAATGTATTCGAGAGCAGCAGATTGTCGAGAATTATTTTAGTAGACGAGGATGTGTTGTTGACTATCCGGCCGGAACCAAGTTTGCACATGAGCGGAACGGCGCAACGAATGGTTCTGATATAACTGAGAAGGGTCAGCTCGAACGCCTTCTGCCAATCATCGTCATTAAACTTATCGAATCCGCCGGCCGCCGGTCCGCCGGTATTATTGACGAGTGCAAAAAGAGAACCATACTCGGCTTTGATGAGTTCAAAAAGATTTTCGATATCGGCAAGATTGGTTATATCGCCAACATATATTCGGGCCTTGATACCAGTTTCCTTCTCAATATTATTTTGGACTTCGACCAGTTTTTCCTCCCGTCGCGCAAATAGAATCGGAATGGCTCCTTCATGGGCGAATTCCAAGGCGATGCCGCTACCGATTCCGGAACTTGAGGCCATCACCAATACCGGCAGCCGATTAAGTCCCAAATCCATTATTTATTCTCCTTCAATCTTTTGAGCCAAAAATCAAACGAACGGCCCGGTACGAAAATATCAAGCCCAACCGAAACTGTATCAAGGGGATTTTTTACAACATGGTTTTCATCTCCGGGAATATAAACTGTATCTCCTTCGCCCAACTCACACTCCTCGGATTCTCCGCTCACAACAATTTTGCCTTTGAGAACAACTAATACCTGGGCGCTGGGATGATTGTGTTTTGGAGATTGATGCCCAGGTGGTTTGACAAAATGCTCGATAGAGATTTCGGGTTGATTACACAGACTGATCCGCTTCCAGTCTTTTTCAGGTTCGTATCTTTCGCCTTCAGACATTTTTATCAATTTCATCTTGTCTTTCCTTTCTCGATAATGTCGACTGGTGCTTGTTGGTCTGCGCTATTCATGAGTTCGCTCTTTGGTCCCCTTTAATATATTCTATTAAATATTAAACCAGTGGACAACACCTAAATCAGGCTCTGAAAGACGAGGTTATCCTTACATTAATATGTATAATGTAGCAAGGATTTACAGCAGTACAGTTTCCAATTGACTTCTGATTTCTGACAATTAATATTGGTCACAGTATAATGTGCATGATGGTTTGACTCATGCATGGAGGGAAATAATAGTGAAGTTGTTATCAATATGCTTCTTAATATTATTCACATTGTTGTTACCGCACCAAACATTGTCAAACGAATATAAATGGCTTGCAGGGGCAGAATCCACCCGATCTATAGCAGATAATATAGAACCTCCTGAGGGTTATGAAAGAATCAAGACGGCCCCAGATTCATTTGCTGATTGGCTTCGTCATTTACCTCTCAAACCGCAAGGTTCACCGGTCTTACTCTTTGACCGGCGCGAAAAACGCAATCAAGGGGCGCATTTCGCGGTACTTGATATCGATATTGGTACACGAGATCTTCAACAATGCGCTGATGCCGTTATACGCTTGAGAGCTGAGTATCTTTATTCAACTGGGAAACTCGATGAAATTGTTTTCAGGTTTACGAGCGGACATGAATCGTCTTTCAACCAATGGGCCAGAGGAGACCGCCCTGTTGTTGATGCGAATAACGTAATATGGCAAAGAAATGCCCGAAGCGATAGTTCCTATGATAATTTCAGGAAATATTTATCCAGTTTGTTTGTCTATGCCGGTAGTTATTCATTGAACCGTGAGTTAATAAAAAGAGAAGATATTAACGATATTGAGATTGGAGACGTTTTTATCCGGGGCGGTTTTCCCGGACATGCTGTCATTATAGTCGATATGGCTCGAAATGATATTACCGAAGACAAAATCTTCATTATTGCTCAAAGCTATATGCCAGCGCAGGATATACATATATTGAATAATCCACAAGATTCCGTGCTTTCACCCTGGTATTGTCTGCCCGCGGGAGATACCATACATACTCCGGAATGGATATTCTTGCAGGGAGAGTTAAGGTCTTTTAGGTAAGAGGCACACGTAGTATTGTCAAGCCTGTGAGACACTA
The DNA here is from genome assembly GCA_024231695.1 of FCB group bacterium. Classification (GTDB taxonomy): domain Bacteria; phylum Zixibacteria; class MSB-5A5; order GN15; family JAAZOE01; genus JAAEQF01. Next base: position 8,253 of record JAAEQF010000094.1, on the reverse strand, counting down.
TTTGGTTTGTTCCAGCATCGTTCTCAGCGCCTCGTAGGATGTCCTACCACCGTGTGCTCCGTGTGGGCGGTCGAAGTTGTAGAAGTGCTCCCATTTCTCCAGTTTTTGGTTTAGATCGACGTCGTCAGTATAGCTCAGCAACTGATAAAATTCTTCTCCGTCGGTCCGATGCGAACGCTCGACTTTGCCGTTGAGCTGCGGCGAGCGCGGTTTGATATAGGCGTGCCGAATTCCCTTATCCTCCACTTGCCAATGGAACAGGGCCTGGAACTCATGGCCCCTATCAGTCCGAATCGTCTGCACGCGGAAGGGGAACTTCTCAAGCACATAATCGATGAAGCTGATGGCATTAGCTTGGTTATGGCGCGGATAAATCTTGAGTGCTCGTATTCTAGTTGCGTCGTCGATGGCCGTGTACTGGAAGCGACGGATCTTCTTGCCGTCGGGCGCTGTAACGGAGAGAATCTTGACATCCACCTGGACATGATGACCCGGAACCTGCTTAGCATAGCGACGGGTGTGCATGGCACGGCATCCGACTCGGTTAGGGAACCGGTTGACCCCATGCCGTACGAGAATCCGATAAACACTGGAGAAGGCGACCCGGATACCGTGGTATCTTTCCATGTACCAGACGATTCGTTGTGGCCCGAGGTGGAACTTGGTCCGCAGTTCCAAGACTTTGTTCACGGTTTCCTTCGCAATCGCTCTGGGGTGCTTTTTGGCTATTGGTCGTTTCCGAACCAGTCCAGCTTCGCCTTCAGCGTCGTAGGCCTTCTTCCACCTGTAATAAGATGCGCGCGGCATCGCGAACGCACGGTAGGCTCTGGCTACATTTCCCCACGCTTCAGCATACTTGAAAACCGCCAGCCTCCTCTGTAAGTTTAGATACTCTCTTGCCTCTTTGTTCATGATCAATACCTCCTTAAATTACTCACAATCTACTTTAGAAGTGTCTCAGAAGGTATGGTATATCTACAAATTGACGACTTAATCTAAATCAATTTGCATTCAATTTTATACTTTCTGCACAATTTCTATCCAATAATTTTCGGGAGTGACAACAACACTCTTTTCGATCGACTTACTACTCAAGAGTCGCCAAAACATTTGCTTCGTTAATTTCGAAATCAACTTAAAATCATTGACAAATTAATAAGATACAGACTATTGTTAAGTTATAATCATAATGAGAAGACAGAGAATGTGAGAGAGCTGTGAACATCCATTAGTGTGAAGTAATTCCATAGTGGGGACAATTAGTGTTTTCAAAAATCAGTTTTGTATTATCATACAGAAGATTGCCAATTATAGCTGCGATTCTATCGGTTTTGCTGTTAATCGGTACCATATGGCAAGGGCTACGCGTTGATGATTACCACCATAGAGCGGCAATTATCGATCCAGATAGTGGTGGCTATTGTGCAAAAGGCGATCCCATACATCTCTTTGATTTTATGGATGGGGAACCACAGCTTACCAATAAACTAATAGAGAAAGGTCATGCTCCTTGGTGGACAGATCCTGAGGTCAAAATTTCGTTTTTCCGCCCGCTTAGTGTTTTAACCCATCTTCTTGATTATAAGCTCTGGCCCAATCATCCAGAAATGATGCATGCTCAAAACCTTCTTTGGTTATTCGCCCTTGTTATTGCCGTTGGCTTGTTCTATCGCAGGTTATTTGGTAAAGGGGCCTTAATTGCGGCTGGTTTGGCGCTGATTCTATTTGCATTGGATGATGCACATATCGAAACAGTTAGCTGGATTGCCCAGAGGAATGCACTTATAGCAATGTTCCTGGGTGTTCTCTCCCTAATTGCCTATCATAAAAATAGAGTTGAGGGTTGGAAACTGGGAGCATATTTGTCGCCAGTTTTGTTTTCGCTGGCTATACTTGCCGGAGAAGCTGGTATCACGACGATGGCTTATCTCATTCCTTACACTATCTTTCTCGATTCGCGGAAGTGGAGTGAACGTATACGGCCCCTTCTTCCATTTTTCATAATAATTTTGATCTGGCGTATTGGTACAACCATGGCTGGATTTAGTGTGGAAAATACGGATTATTATATTAATCCGAGCCAGCAACCATTACACTTCATATTGACAGCGCTATTCCGTTTACCAATACTCATTACTGGATTATTTACACCTATCTCAGCATCTTTTGCATTATATGGTCCCCCTGAAACCTCGATGCGACTATTACTACTTGGATGTATGGTAATTATTTTGCTTGCTGCAATCTTCTGGCCGTTATTGCAAAAGGATAAGAATGCTCGCTTTTTTGCTGCCGCAACGATATTAGCTTTAGTTCCATGTTGTGCGGTAGGACCGTCTAACCGCTTGCTAATCTGGAGTAGTTTGGGGGCCATGGGGTTTCTTTCATGTATTCTTATCTCAAGTTTCAACCGAGAGTCAATTTATCGGCCAACTTCGCGGTCTCTTCGCTTTTTATGGGGCGCAGTTTCAATTCTCATTGTAATTGTACATCTTTTAATTGCGCCTGTATTAAGACCTATATTGGTAAATAGCAGTAAAGAGCTTAGGCAAAAGGTATATGTATCTTTACCAAATGATCCCTCACTAAAAGATCAATCAATAATTATAGTCAATGGCCCTCTGGTTTTTGCTGCATCGCATTTACAGGTTATGCAAGCAGCGGAGAATCTACCTGTACCGAAACACACAAGGATTTTGTCACCAAGTTTTGCTTCTATTGAATTGAATAGGATTGATGATTATACGCTAATCTTACATCCTGACGGCGGCTACCTAAAAGTTATTTTAGATGCTCTGGTTTGCTCGCGTTACAAACCGTTGCCTGTAGGGCATAGAATAGAGCTATCAGATTTAAAAATTGAAGTGCTTTCGATCACGTCGGACGGTCGACCGGAACGAATTGCCTGCCAATTTGGAGTTCCACTCGAAGATAATTCATTACGCTGGATTTTCTGGCAAGATGGTAGATATAAGTCTTGGACACCGCTCAAGGTCGGACAGAAGGTTAAACTGCCACCAGCATTACTATTTTAAAAAGTAGCACATATTAACAGAGTACATTCGGTTTGGCAAAAAGTAAAATCCCAATTAGGTTTTATTGTTAGAATGATATTAGAAAAGTACACCGTCCAGGGTAACTTCGACTATTTCCTTTAAATTCAATCCTTTGATTCTCATTAACATAGATTGGATATTGAGACTGAAGACACCAACCTGTATTCTGGAAATATGTTAACAAAGACCGGCCCCGCCGGTTTGGCAAATCATGTTAGAAAACTGTTAGAAAGAGGTGTATGTCAACATGGCTTGGCCAAGCTACAGATTGTAGTGAAACGCAGGATATAGGATAACCAATCCCCCTTCCAAATGAAACAGGGATCACTATTTACTAAATTCTTTCTCCCGCTTAATATAGAGCGCTTTAAGATGAGCAATCTGTTCGGCTTCTTTTTCCGTGCATATTTCTTCGATATAATCTATCACATCTAAGATCGGCTTACTAGAACGGGCTTCAAGGATACGCGATTGATCTGCTATTCCAACAGGAACCGCGGGAATATCAACATGATTACTATATTCTTCAGCTATCCATAAAGCTAGTCGCTTTGACCTTTCTGGCATGTTTGCAAGATGACTACATAAAACTCCAAGAGCGACTGCAGAAGCCAATTCTACATTATTCCAACGAGGCAAGTTACTTATTAAATCATCTGCGATATCCCCCCCTTTACCCAGGTGATACTTGCACACAAAATGATTCAATACTGCTAATCCGTTGTTTTTTGATATGCTCAATGCTCTGTCACAAAATGCTAACGCCTCTTCCCATGAGTTGTTCATTTGCGCTGACAAGGCTTTGATTAGTAAATCATCATATTCTTTTCGACGTGAAATGCTTTGCTTTAAGGAATCTTTGAAATGAACAAAGGGCATGGGGAACTCTCCTGATGGTCTTGTCCCAAGTTGGCCTACTTCTTCGAGAGCATGTTGTGCAACTTCTACCAGGTCATAGTCAATAGCGATATTTAATAAAGCCTCCCAAGTTTCTGCATCGCAGTTGAATCTATCGAGTGTTCTCATCAATGTGGCTATGGCAGCCTCTGGATGGCCCAATTGTAGAGATATACTAGAAAGTAACCTATAGGCTTCAGGGTAATTTGGCTCAATTGAAATTGAGCTTTGGATTAGTCCGATGGCTGACTCTACATCTCCCTGATTTATAAGGGATACGGCTTTATTGAGCATAGCCATGGAATGATTTGGATTGGATTTAAAAACCGCATCAAAAGCATTCGCGGCTTTTACCCATTGTTGTTTCTTTTGAAACTCAAACGCTGCATCCATTAGCTCCCTGCAATATTCAGGATTTTCCTGAACTCCATACGGCTGCAGATGAATTATTGCCCCTGGAATTTCATGTATCTCTGTATATAATATTAATTTGGGTATGACTAGGGCGAAGAGTTTCCAGGGTAATGAAGAGATAGATTCCTCGGCTCGGGGTGAACCAGGTTTAGATTTAAGTATTTTTGCGATATAGAGTATTAAGCCACTTTTTTTATTTTTGATAGGATATACGAACTTCTCGCCGCCTTCCCCAAGAAGTTCTTGAAAGATATACTGAGCGCCGTTGAGTTCCATTAACTTCCCGGGGATTTCTTCCACCCCATGTATGTTCATATCTAATATTTTGGTCATAACTTTACCATGCTATAGTATCTATCATGCTTCGTATAAAAGCTGATAACTCATCTCCTCAAAGCAATAAATCCTGTCGTGATGAAAGTTTTAAATACAAAGGAGAGCCGATCACATGTGCCCCCTTTAATGATAGAAATAGAAACACAGTCTCAAAGGTGACCGGTAACTGGTCGGTAAAGAATGCGTAATTTGTTGAATGTAATCTAACTGCACCATCCTTGACTGGGCTCTCGCTAAAAAACTTGAGTGAACTGTGAAGAACCAGTTTTCTATTATCATCTTCTGCTTCCAGATGCGCAATTAAGTGGTCGTTATCAGTTTTTGTTACAATGAATTCGTTCCTATACAGATACATTTTGCCAGGTTCAAAATCAACGCCGGAAATTGATTCAAGCTCAATTACTTCTGGTGAAAGTCTTTTGAGCACAGTCTTTAGTTTATTTACATAGTCTAGCTTTAGCGTGACTTTCGTTTGGAATACATCGGATCTGCCATATGAAAGATCGGCACCGAATATCGCCAATAATTTTGATAAACCCCCGCTTGCATGTTTATCGCTTTTCTTAGTAGTATCCTCGATCCAATCAATTGGATTTTTCTCACCGAGTTCTGCCAGAAGTTGATCAACTTTGGTCTGGGAAATGTAACAGTAATACTCCATTATTCAACCCCACTTATGTGTTTATGAATTACCCAGCATTTGATGATTATTAATATAACACCTTAAAATGCGTTTTCATAACAGTTTCTCATGCCAGGGAGGTAATGTCAACAATGAAGAATAAAGAGGTAGATCCGTAAGCAGTATGTACTTGATTTCCGTGGGCGGCAGACGCCCTCGTCTGCTCCTTGCTCAATTGAATACATGTCACATAATGTCGTGATCGGGCCATCACGACAAGATTACAGGGGCTTACCGCAAGGTTGGATGCCCAACTTCTCTCACTTAATGCCACGGCAACTGGCATCTCGCCCACCAGAAGAACGATTCGAATTAACGTATAATTGGGAGAATCCGAAGGTCACAAAACAGGAATATCCCAAATTGGAAGAAACAATGGAAGGTAATAGATAATATCAATTTGACCTTCGGGCTGAAACCTTGACAGACTATTATCCCGTGAAAACGCATAACTAATTGCAATGTAATGAATTTTGATAGCGGGGGCCCGCTACTACGCAAAATGGAGATTCCTTTGTATGAGGTGTTTATCCCTGCCGCATAAAAACATCCTGTTTTTTTGGTTCCCTGCTTACCCCCGAAAACTTTTGGCTTTCTGGCAGGAATAGGGCAATCCGTTATTAATCAACAACATAGCCTACCAAAAATCCTGCCCAAAATGTGGCAGAATGGCAAATTATTAACTCTAAGACTGGATCGGTTTATGGGGGCAGGTCCCTTCAATTAATGCCTGAAACTACATTGGTTTGCAATGGAAAAGATTGGATATGGTTGACATAGTCAGCCCGGTTGCCTATTTTGCGGCACATCTATGAACGAAATGAACTTGGGGGAGGCGTCGTGGCAGGTAAGCGAAAAGCCGTGGAATAACCCCAATGGCGAATTGTCTGAAGGCATAAATTTGCTCACAGTAAGTGATAATTATGATTGGGTGGTAGAATAAATCACGGCCGTGGATATTTCATGACTATGCCGAATTCTTACAAATTAGCCCTCAACATAGTTTCCTTTACCCTATTAGCGGCCGCCTGTGCCGTTCACGTATATTATGTGCGCCAATTCAATCTTACCCAAGATGATGCCTTTATTACCTTCCGCTACGCCGCTAATTTCCTGAACGGTCATGGATTGGTATATAATATCGGGGAACAAATCGAAGGCTATACTAATTTTCTCTGGACAATACTGATGATCCTTGGCGGCCGGGCAGGATTGGATTTTGTTTTATGGTCGAAAATCCTTGGCGTCGCATGCAGCACGTCCACGCTGATAATTCTTTTCCTGCTGGCAAGGAAGATATTTGACCACACGTCCGCGAACCTGAAACAAATTCTCTCGGGTTTCTGTTGCCTGCTGGTTGGCGCAAGTTACTCGTACGCTTATTGGGCAGCGTCTGGTTTGGAAACGGCTGCATTTGCCCTGGCCGTAACGGCTTCAGTTTACCTATACGTTCGCAACTCCTACCTGATGATTCCTTGTCTCGTTTGGGCAACCCTCCTACGTCCGGAGGGCGCACTTGTCTTTGTAATAATTCTGACGGCTGAGTTGATCACGGGTCGCAGCTTAACCCGGCGTGCTGCTGCATATCTAACCCTGTACACGTTGTTTTTGATTCCCTTGGCAATTTTCAAACTTGCCTATTTTGGAGCGTTACTGCCAAATCCTTTTTACGCCAAAACCAGTTTCAACGGCCAGCAAGTGCTCGACGGTCTGACCTACACCGGCCAGTTTTTCTGGCATTACCTGGGAGCAGGGGTTTTTGTCATTCCTGCACTTATTGCCAGTCGCAAAGCATCTCGACCAATGCAGGCGATTATGATTCTGGTCGGGATTTATATACTATATATCACGTTAATTGGCGGCGATGTACTAAAAGTCCACCGTTTTTTTGTTCCGATCCTTCCCCTTATAATACTGATCGTCGTTCTTGGGTTATCGACGGTTTTGAAATGGAAGCCTATATTGATTGCTTCCTTGCTGATGATTCTGGTCTGGCAATTGATAATGCCTTATAATCATGTTCATATGTTTCTGGTCAACGAAAAGAGTTTTATGAGCAAGATGAGCAAGGTGACACGTGCGCTCAAATCCTCAGACTCATCCGATTTCTCGATTGCGCTGAGTACTATCGGGATAGCCGGATACGAGCTTCTGGGACATACGGTTATTGATATGCTGGGTCTCACCGACTCGACTATTGCCAGACATCCCGAGGAAAAACCAGGGAAAAGACAGACCACATGGCTCGAAAACAAGTTTAACAGTGCCTACCTGTTATTCCGTCAACCGGACTATATTCTCTTTTCAACGGGGATAAAACCATCGGCCCCCGCCGAACGGTCCCTTTTTCGATACGGCCAGTTTCTTGATAAATACCGAGTGATCCCTTTCCAGCTGTCAGGGAAAGTAAATCATGTATACAAACGTTACTTCTCAATAGATATCCCGGTTCGTAAAAACGTTCCCGCTGAATTTGAGTTGTATTATTCATTGGGTATTGATTTATGGAGGAAAAGGGATTACTCCGGCTCGCTACAGGCATTTGAGCAAGCCCGAAGGCATTGCCCTCCGCCAGCTTACCCATATATTTTGTATTTCGAATCTCTTGCCTATGAACAGGAGGGACAGACTGGAAAGGCCTATGCGGCGTTGAAAAAACTGGCGCAGGATACTCTTGTATTTGAAGGGTTTCACGGTCTTTACATTTATGATAAGGGTCTGGGATTATTTGACGATGTCAGGCGTCATCGCGAAAGAATAGCCTCTCTTGCCCCTTGGTATCTCCCTTATATTGACTAGTATTGGCTTCATATCAATCTGATATTGCACGCAATAGATGGAAATACATGACGGGTGGCCCATCCATTT
>JAAEQF010000093.1 GCA_024231695.1 FCB group bacterium | reverse complement strand
GGTATATACCTTTTCAGGGTAACTGACCGTAACCAGGCCGATGTAACCGGTATCGAGAACGTAGTACGGTTCTTCAGAGGTAGCCAGGGGTGTTAAATTTCCAAATAGCGTACTGTAACCATACCAGGTATCGTCGCTCGTGTCGCAAAAAACACCCGACTGCATGCCCAGGCCGAAACGATCGAATTCAAAATCGGCTTCGTAAGATGCCCCGTTCAATCCATCGAAAAGTACCGATCTCGCCTCCGACGTGGTGAAGCCCAGAACCCCGCGGACTCTACTACCGGCGTATGTCCCATCGGCGAAATCAACTTTGATAATGGTATCTTTTATGGCCGAGTAAAATATTATCTCCTGCTCGGGATACCCCCGGTGCAAATAAATATGTTCCGTTTTTATGCCATCGGTGGTGTGATTATCGGGCACGGTCACGGAGGTCCAGCGGTTGGTGTTGCCGTTGTAGAAATAGGTGATCATATCATCGGAGGTAGTACTCCATCGGGTCAAGGTCAGATAATCATCGCCTTGCTCGAAATTGGCGGTTTTGTCCAACGCCAGAGCCTGTAAACTTCCCCGGTCTCCGGCCACGTCATATCCCCAGGCATTCAGGGTATCGAACACACCAAAGATTGTCCCGCCACCTCTGAAGGCGCTGGTCGTGCTTTTATAAATCAATCCCGGAGTAAAATCGCGAAACTGGCCGTCAATACCGCTGTAAATGAAAATATGGTATGAATCGTCGGCGGTAAAAAGCGACTTATCGAAAGAGAACTGCCCGCATTGATACCAGCCGCCGTAATAACGATCAACAGTCCAGTCAAAATTAACCACGGAGTGATCCCATGCACCTCGCCGAGTATCAAAGCCATAGAAATTGGCCGTCACCGATTCATGAGGGACAACATAGCGAAAGGTCTGGGTGTAAACCGTAAACTCATCGGCAGCCATAGCCCCCGACCCGGTTCCACCAACCGAGCTTTCATTATCACCGCAGGAATAATTGACAACGTCAAAAGTATTACTCAGGGCGCTATATCCGATCAAGCGATAATCGGTGTTGTTGTAATCGATATTGAACATTCCGGCAAAGCCATGGTCGGTCTGAGGCGAGGGCCGCCCGATACCATCGGTGATTTCATTGAAGGTATGGGTATGGGCGCTATAGACGACATTTTTCGGCTGGCCGGGGGAGTTCCTTGCCATAGCCATGGCCATATAATCATCCTTGACCCAGAACACAGCGAAAGTGAATTCACCCGAAAATCCGTGATCATAATACTGCCAGTATCCAATGGCCGCATCGAAGACATAGAGGTAATCGGCGGTCGCCAGATAAGCCAGATAGTCGCCGCACTCATATTGATGTTCGCTGCCGGACATGAAATCGCCGGTATAGGTTATCGTATCCCAGGTCTGGGAAACCGCGCTGTAACCGAAGAGGAGACTATCGCTGTAAGCAAAAACGACCTGTCCCTCGGTAGTCAAGGCTTCGAAGGCCTGCGCCTTCTCCAGGACGACCTCTTCCCATTCATGAACATCGATATCGAAAATCAGCAGGCGGTCGGCGTTGTTTTCGGTATATCCCAGACAGCCGTCGCCGCGAGCATACATAGGCGAGCCGGAAGCAAAATTGTCAAGTGTATGTTCGACCCAGCGACCGTTCTGAGCGTACAGGCTGACACCGCTTAGGCACAATAACAAAACTACAAATCGTTTCATCCGGTACCTCCGGTTTCCTAAAATGGATATGTATGTTTTCGTCCAGGTGAATTAAGTTTAATCGAGTCTTCATTTCAATATACATCAATTCCATAATCGATCAAGAAGTCTTTTGGGGAGTTGTTCGAATTCGCCGCATGATAAATAAAAAAACGGCCGAAAGCATAAACCTTCCGACCGTATAGACTTATTATGTTTTGGCGTTATTTTTCGCTGATCAGTTTATCCATTTCATCAACCAACTCGCCAAACAGCTTGATCGTGCGTTCCACCGGTTCTGGCGAAGTCACGTCCACGCCGGCGGCCTTAAGCAGATCGACCGGGTAAACCGATGATCCCGTCTCCAGAAAAGTCAGATAATTCTCAAGCGCCTGCTTGTCGCCTTCCAAAATCTTCTGCGACAGCATCTGCGAAGCAGCATAGCTGACCGCATATTGATAGACATAGTAAGTACGGTAGAAATGATAAATCTTCATCCCGCCCATGTCGTTGTTTTCACCGATATGCAGGTCAGGGCCGTTGTACTTCTGGTAAATATCGCGGTAGGTCTTGCGGAAATAATCGACCGACACCGCACCGCCGTTCTGCACGTGCTCATGAATAGCCATTTCGAATTCGCAGAACATGGTCTGGACGAAGAACGTCCCCCAGATCTGGCGGATATAATGATCGAGCAGGAAAATCTTCTCTTCCCGGCTCTTCGCATTGGTCAGCATATACTTCAACAACACCGCTTCATTGCAGGTGGACGCCACCTCGGCGGTGAAATTCGAGTAGTCGTGATATACGTACGGTTCGTTCTTGTTGACCCGGTAGCTGTTCAGGGCATGTCCCATCTCGTGAGCCAGGGTGAAAACATTGTCAATCGTACCGTCGTAATTCATCAGCACATAAGGATGCGAAGCATATGTTCCCCAGCTGTAAGCGCCGGAACCTTTGCCCTCGTTTTCTAACGCATCGACCCAGCCGGAAGTCAGACCCATCTTGAGGTCTTTCAGGTAATCCTTGCCCAGCGGCTTGAGACCATCATTTAAGATATCCATTGCCTCTTCATAGGAAAACTCCCGGTCATATTCAGGGGCAATCGGCACCGATTGGTCATAGGTATGCAACGTATCGTAACCCAGTACCTTTTTCTTCAACGCCGTCCATTTATGCAAAGTTTCGATGTTGGCATTGACCGCATCGACCAGGTTTTTGGCGACTGAGGTCGGGATATTATTACCGTCCAGTTTGCGCTGGAGGGTGCTCTCGTATTTGCGGGCTTTGGTCAAAAAGAGATCTTTTTCCAGCGAGGCACCCAGGTTGGTAGCCAGGGTATTGATATATTTCATCCACGAGGTCTGCACCGTATCGCTGGTCCGTTTGCGGGCGGCCCGGTCGGTACCCTTGAGAATTTTGTAATAGCGGCCGTAAGTCAACTCAATCTGGTTGCCGTCGCCATCCAGAACCGAACCTAATTTATGATCAGCATTGTCGATCATCTGGAAAAGATTGATCGGGGCGCGACCCAGCGGCGTGGCCAGAGCCAGAATAGCTTCCTCTTCGGGCGAAAGAATATGTTCGTTCTGCCGGAACATATCATCGATATGGAAACGATAAACGGCCAATTCGGCGTTTTTACCCATGAAGGCATTAATAACGTTGCGGTCGATAGCCAAAATTTCCGGTTCGATAAAGGCGGTCGCTCCCACCAGTTCGGAATAAAGGGACGAAATGCGGCCGCCCAGTTCCTGATATCGGCTCTCGCGATTGTCCTCATCGAGTTTGAGATAGGCATAAACGTAAAGATTACCCTCGATGATATCCAGGCGGTCGGACAGCTTGAAGCAGTTCAGAAGCATTTCCGGCGAATCGCTCAGATGACCTTTGTACTGCTCGAATTCGGTAATGCCGGCTTTTAGTTTTTCAAAATCAGCTTCCCAGGTCGCCAGATCGGGATAAATGTCTTCGACCTTCCATTTGTACTTGTCTTCGATATCACCGCGTTGCGGAAGCGAGCTTTGATCTTCGGCCAAGGCCGTTCCGATAGTCAGCGTCAGAGCAATGATAAGCGTCAGCGCTGCGGTTTTCCAATTAAGTTGTGATGGATTCATTATTTCTCCTGCTGTAGTTTCTAAGATCTCAGTTCCGTTGTCAAATCAGCGACTTATAAAGTGCATACACACATTAAGACGGGTAATATAGGCAAATAGTTCCACGGTGGCGAGAGAAATCCGGTGTGGCGAAGCCTGCCAAATCTAGGCGCCGCCCGTGGGTTTGTTTCAAAAAGCCAGTGGCGAGGCCACCCCGGTGAAATAATATCGCCTTCAAAATATTGACTAATAGGTAAATTGTATGGATATTGGTAATTGTTGAACGATATCATACTTTTACCGAGGATTGAAATTGTCGAAAATATCATTCTTAGGCGGCACGGGTACAGTGACCGGCTCGCGGTTTCTCCTCCAGACTGACGGCTGCAACCTGCTTGTGGATTGCGGCCTGTTTCAGGGGCCGAAAGCGCTGCGTTTAAAAAACCGGGATAGTTTTCCGGTCCCGCCCTCCACCATTGACAAGGTTTTGCTGACACACGCCCATATCGATCATACCGGTTACATCCCCAAATTATGCAAAGATGGATTTAAAGGTCAGATTCATTCTACTCATGCCACGGCGGAACTTTGTGACATACTTCTTCGCGACAGCGCCTATCTTCAAAAGGAAGATGCCGATTGGGCCAATAAGAAAAAGTTTTCCAGACACAAACCCGCCCAGCCGCTGTATTCGGCGAAAGATGCAATTAAGGCACTGGAACGATTCGAGCCTTTACATTTCGGTCAGAATTACTTTTTCAATGACAATTTACGGATCAAGTTCAAAGATTCCGGACATCTGCTCGGTTCAGCTTTTGTCGAGATCAAAACCACTCGCGATTCCCGGCCGCGTAAAATTCTTTTCACCGGAGATATGGGCCGGGCTTCCCGCCCTATTTTAAACGATCCGGTGCAGGTCTATAATGTCGATTATCTCGTTCTTGAATCTACCTACGGTAACCGCCTTCATGAAACCGGCAACCCCCTGGAACAGTTGACCCAGGTTATCTTAGAAAGCCGGGAAAGAGGCGGAGTGCTGGTAATTCCGGCCTTCTCCGTCGGCAGAACCCAGACGCTGCTCTATGTCATCCGCGAGTTGGAGGAGCAAGGCAAAATTCCAGTTATGAATGTTTATGTGGATTCGCCCATGGCCGTGAATGCGACCGAAGTTTTCGAACGGCGCATACCTGATCTTGATCTGGACAGCCGATTGGCGGCGATTCAGGGTAAAAAAGTATTCCGACCCAAAAGAGTCGCCTTCTGCAAAGAGAGAAAGCAATCCAAAGTCATCAACGATGTAAAATCGAATGCCATTATTATATCCGCCAGCGGAATGGCCACCGGCGGAAGAATCCTGCACCATTTGACTCGCTGCCTCCCGGATAAGAAAAACACTCTGCTTTTAATCGGCTATCAGGCTTATGGTACTCGCGGCCGGTCAATCCTTGAAGGCAAACTATCGGTTAAAATTCACGGGCGGGAAGTACCGATCAACTGCACCGTCGCCAACATTGATTCGTTTTCCGGGCATGCCGACTATGAGGAAATCCTGGCCTGGCTTATGGGTTTCAATCGCCCCCCGGAGAAAACGTTTATTGTTCACGGCGAGGCTTCGGCTTCGGCCTCGATGGCTGAAAAAATCCGATCGCAATACGGCTGGGATGTTGTCGTCCCCGAAGAGGGCGCATCGTTTGATTTGGATTTGTAGGATCAATTGAACCCGGCGTTAGACCAGAAAACTCACATAGAAAATTCTGCGAAGACGCAGGCCACCCGTGAGATTTATTCTGAAAGCCTAATTTGTGATAGACGGGTCTGACACATCTCGCCTTATTGTCATTATACCAGATTATAGGGTCGCCCACAGCTTGCTGTGGGTTACGTTGACTAAAACTAGATGTTCTGATTAAATCACGATTCGGGGTCGCCCACAACTTGCTGTGGATTACGTTGACTAAAACTAGATGTTCTGATTAAATCACGATTCGGGGTCGCCCACAGCTTGCTGTGGGTTACGTTGACTAAAACTAGATGTTCTGATTAAATCACGATTCGGGGTCGCCC
>JAAEQF010000092.1 GCA_024231695.1 FCB group bacterium | reverse complement strand
GTGGTACGGTGGACTGTTTAGATAGCCGGCTGGGTGTGCGGGCATGCTCCCTGGTGTGCCGTGGCGTGCGGCCGTAGCACCGCTACTACGTTATTCGAAGCGCGCGAAGTCACTGGTGCCGTGGGCACTGCAGCGGCTGTCGGAGCAGGGAGCCTGTGCTGTGCACTTGCTCTGCCGCCACCGACACTGATGGTGGCCGCTGCTGATGATGCTTGAGCGTCCAGTGAGACGCAAAAGTCTCTGTATTCGGCACTTTGTGCGTTTGGTACCGTCTGCGGTTTCAAGCAACGCTCGTCGGAGGGCCAGTATTGCTACCGGCGCATCAACATGTTGATCTGAACAGACAGTGTGCTCTGCTCAGCTCGGGGGTGATGTGTTGATGGGCCCATCGTTTACTAGGAAATTCGTCAGTAGAGCCTCCTGTTTGCGTCGAGCACTGTAGCGTCCACTGTGGTTGCGAGCTGCTCCGTGTGCTCGCCTGGACCCACTGCCACTACTGTTCGCGTGGGTGGAGCGGGTGGAAGCATCGCCGCCGCCCTGTCGGATGCGGGGTGCCGGTCGCAGAGCCTGCTGGTGCCTCGGGCACTGCAGCGTCTGCTGTTGTGGCGAGCTCTCTGGTCTGCTCGCCTGGACCCGCTGCCACCACTGTTCGAGTGGGTGGAGCGGGTGGAAGCACCGCCGCCGCCCTGTCGGATGCGGGGTGCCGGTCGCAGAGCCTGCTGGTGCCTCGAGCACTGTAGTGTCTGCTGTTGCTGCTTCGTGTGCTCGCCTGGACCCACTTCAACCACTGTTCGAGTGTGTGCCAGAGGCAGGCAGCGCCTGTGTGTATAGGCTGCTGCAGCAAGCCTGTGCTGGGCGCTCGCCTTGCTGCCGCCGACATTATTATGAGTGTGTCGTTTGGCCGCCGCACTGCCACTACGCGGTCACAGGCAGTGGTCCTCGGCTCCGCAAGCGTGCAGGGCATCCACCAGTTGCGCTGCTCCGGGCAGGCACTGGTCCTCGGCTCTGCATGCGTGCAGGGCACCCACCAGCTGCGCTGCTCCGGGCTGGCACTGATCCTCCGCTCCGCATGCGTGCATAGCACCCACCAGTTGCGCTGCTCCGGGCAGGCACTGGTCCTCGGCTCTACATACGTGCAGGGCACCCACCAGTTGCGCTGCTCCGGGCAGGCACTGGTCCTCCGCTCCGCATGCGTGCAGAGCACCCACCAGTTGCGCTGCTCCGGGCAGACACTGGTCCTCGGCTCTGCATGCGTGCAGGGCACCCACCAGTTGCGCTGCTCCGGGCAGGCACTGGTCTTCGGCTCTGCATGCGTGCAGGGCACCCAAGCCCTGCGTGTGTTTCGGATGCGCGCAGGCAACAGTCACCACTAGTGCTCT
>JAAEQF010000091.1 GCA_024231695.1 FCB group bacterium | reverse complement strand
TGAAGCGCGTCGATGATCTTTGGCTCGGCCGATATAGCAGCGCAGTGAAATCGCCAGGGCGCTATCGCCGAAATCGCGAAACAGGACCTGTGGCCTGGGATCAGTTAATATTTTTGAATTTTTGGCTGCTTCATCGAGCATCACTTCTCGAACTTTCTTTAAATCGGAATCATATGACACACCGACTTTTACGACCACCCGAACCCTGGGGTGTGGATAAGTAATATTATGAACCGTTGATTTGATGATTTCAGAATTAGGAACAATCACCAAAGTATTATCGAAAGTCAAAAACTTCGAAGATCTTATGCCGATTTCATGAACGACGACTCTATTGCCATCAGCTAAACGCACCATGTCGCCGACCCTGAACGGCCGGTCAATCATTATTGTGAACCCCCCGATCATATTAGCCAGTGTGTCCTTGGCCGCCAACGCTATTGCCAATGAACCGACTCCCAGAACCGCTACCAGGCCTTTAACATCGACCCCAAATTGATCCAGCACAATCAAGACCGCCAGTGTTATAATAACAATTTTGACCGTCCGATCCAGGAGCGGTATAAATTCATCATCGAGTGTCGTATCGGTTTTGGTCGCGATCGTTTCGGCATACCATTTAAGCACCGCGGAGATGACTTTTAATATAAGAATAGCTACAACGAATACGCCTACGCTGA
>JAAEQF010000090.1 GCA_024231695.1 FCB group bacterium | reverse complement strand
CGGGGTTCAAGTGTTCCCCGCTCACTCGAAAAGAAGAAAGAAATAGCGATCATGAAAAGGAAAAAGTTGCAGGAAGTTGCCCTGATAATCACATTGCTTGTTTCGTTCGGTCTTTATATGGGGTGTGACGATGTCGATGATCCAATTGTGACAATACCCCAGACGGTTCAAGAGTTGTGGGACGAGCAAACCAATGAATTGCCATACCCCACCTCCGGAATTACAACGGAAGACCGAATCAAAGGTGCCATTATGGGGACTATGATCGGAGATGCCATGGGCGTAGGCTGCCACTGGTACTACGATTTTGAAGGTCTTTGGGCGGATTACGGCACCTGGATCGACGACTATGTAGACCCCAACCCGAACCCCGATGCCAGCATGAGGTTTCCCGACATTCCGAAATTAAGATATGACGCAGGCGTCCGCGGCGGCTGGAATTCCCAAAGCGGAGAGCTGATCCAGATCCTTCTTGAAGTGATTTCGGCCAATACCAATCAAGGTGCAAATACGGGAAATTTTGACGCCACCGAATATGTAGCCGCCATCGAAGATTTTTTCGACAACCGATTGCGGCCAGCCGCAACTTTCGACGGCGGTCAGATGGACGGCGAACACATCGACAGCTTATCGGGCAGATATACCAATATGGCCATAAAAGAAAACTTCGATGCCTGGTATAACAATGGCGCTAAGGATGGAGATTGGTCGGCAAATGATGAACTTGCCAGTACAATGTCAACATCCGAGCCCGCCCAATTTGGCGTTATCCTGGCAGCCCTATACCGCGATCCGGAAGCATTAGCGCCCATAGCCCATGATTTTGTCCGCATATGGTTCTCCGACCCGGCCTTCATCTCAAACAATTTCTTGTATATTATGACGGTTCAGGCAATAATCAACGGCGTACCGCTTGATAATCTTGCTGATTATATTCGGAAATACGCTTTTACTACATTCAGTCCGTATATCGCTGGTGACGATTTTCTTTTACCCACCAATACGCTGGACATGCTCAAAAGGCCCCAGTTATTTCCATTTCCTGACGACAGGTTCGTACCTTTGATGTTTGGACATGGCTGCCATCAGGCGCATTTGCTCCCGGCAGCCTATTATTTCGCTTACAAATACGCCGACGATTTTAAAGAGGCGATTCTAACCTCCGTAAACAGTGCCGGCAACAACATGGCCCGTTCTGCCCTGGCCGGCGGTTTGGTAGGCGCGATGGTCGGAATAAACGGTATACCGGAGAGATTTATCAATGGTTTGGCCAATGATCCATTACTGATTCCCGCTGGTTCGACGCAGAGTGAGTATCTGCTTGAAATGGCGCAGGATGTAGCCGACGGCACAAACGGTGCCATTCCTGTTTTTTCTACTCCTGCTCATTAGCCGGTATCCGCGAATTAATATATTGTGGCCGGGTGACCCTTTATTTACGAACTCAACT
>JAAEQF010000089.1 GCA_024231695.1 FCB group bacterium | reverse complement strand
GACAGATACTGAAGCAACTTTCACTCTCACAGGACTTGATCATGAGTCTACCAACACTGTGTCTATCTATATGCCAGATGGTCTCCCAACTGGCTATGACACGATCACCACTGTGCCAGTGACCCCCAATCTTGTCTCTATCTCACCTGCCACAGGATCCGCTGGAGGCACCCTTCTGACCGTCACAGGAACAGGCTTCGGTGTCAAAACTGAAGGTGTGACTCTTGCTAAAGCTTCAGGTGACAGCGTTTGTGACAAAGTCACCATCACTGGCTATGGCACCTTCACATGTATGACTAAGGCTGAAGAGATTACCGCCTCTGACGTTCTTTCCCTTAAGACATCTGCAGGCACTTACGCTTGTGCTAACACTCTGACAGCCGCCGACTGTGGCTACGAGCAGACAACTGCAGCTTCTCCAGCCGTGACTGGCGCAGTTAAGGCCAGCTCCTCTACTATCACTATCACTGGTACCAGCTTTGACGTTGCTCTCGATGCTGTCGTTGTTTACCAGGGAGTCGAGAGTGACTCTGCAACTATCGATAGTGACACCACAATTACTGCCACTTACACAAAGGGTGTGCCAGTATCCAGCGCTCCTCAGCCAATCTCAGTGAGCTTCATTCCCAAGCCATCTGCTGGCAGAAGACTGTCTCTTGCAGATTCCAATTCACAGCTCGTTGCTGCTCAAGCCTCTGCCGTAACAATGGAAAATTCCCTATCAGTAACATCAAGCACCACTGCCTTGACTTGCTCTTTCCAGGGTGGCTGCCCCTACACTGTGACCTCTGCTGGTCTCTTCGCCACTCTCAAGGACAGCACAGCTGACTCAATCAGCGTTTGTGGCAGAACTTGTGAAATTGACGATG
>JAAEQF010000088.1 GCA_024231695.1 FCB group bacterium | reverse complement strand
CGGGCCGATCCGGTTAACCTGTATTTATTTGGAATAGATTTTCGGCCGATGGCCTTGATCAGGGGGACCGGCCGCATGTTTCTGATAGGCGGGATCGGTTTTTCCCGAACCGAAATCCCTGACATTATCGGGAGTGGACAACTGGCTCAAGCCGGCGATTTACAGATGAATCTTTATATCAATTTCGGCGGTGGGCTGGAATTTAAAATTGCCCGTAAATTGTGGATGTACGTACAGATTCGCTACCTTGATATCGCCGGCGTTCGGTATTTCGGTGAGGATATGGCTCTCTACCCGCTCTCCTTGGGAATACGGTTTTAACATAACTACATCATCCATACCCGCAAAAATCAGCTTGTGATATATTATTCCAATTATTAAATTGTGCCTGTTCAATAATTCAATGGCGGGAGGGAATTTTGCTCAAATCCGGTTTAATTGTCGGTCTTGTTCTATTATTGGGCGGGGCGGTTATGGCGCAGGTAGATTCATCCCCCACGGTGGAAATCCGTCCCCGATTTAGTCTCGGCGGCACTTATCCGTATGGCCCTCAGCACTTCGACAATAAGTGGAATTATGGTTTGTGTGGATTGGCTGGTATTGGTTTCAAAAACTCTCCATCGACAGAATGGGTTGCCAAAGCTGAGTTTATGAGGTTTGTTCATCAAGACGGATCATTCGATAGCAATAGAGAATTATTCCTGCTCGGTCTGGATTTGATTCTGAGAAATGACACACCCGCATCTTCCCATGTTTATATCGTCGCCGGGCTGGGTCGGGCATCTGTTAATAGTGAATCCGGAGATTGGTATAATTCGACCGCGAAAGATAGAGAAACAACTCTGTATATAGACCTGGGATTTGGAGCCGAATTTGCCACTTGGGAAAAGACGAGTATTTTTATCCAGGGGCGATTGGTTATGTTGTTCACGGCAGGCGAAGATCTGGTCGTTATACCGCTACAGATTGGATTGGTGTTTTAGTGATAATTAGGCCGAACAGCCATCGAGTCATTTGATACCGAAGGCGGAAATTCGCGAGTGTTGAATCAACGAATATCTAAAGATTTTCAATCTGGTCGCCGGGAATACCGCTACTGACCAACATGACCGGGATATCATCGTCAATACGATAGATAGTCTGCTTGTCCTCGGTAATAACCGCTTCGCTTAACTGTTCCTCGACTGGATTACCTTCGATATCCCTGACAGCTTTTTTGCTGATTAATTCATTAACCAGTTTGAGCTTGTCTTCGGACAACATTTTGACCGGAACCTTGGTCACCGGGCAACAGAGAATTTTGAGCATTTCTTTGCTAAGGGGCACTTTGCTTTTCCCTTTACGTTATATATTCCGCGCCGTAAAATCGATAGAAATCGAGCTTAAGTCAACCCCAATTTGACCAAAACATTATTAGGCCTTATCAGGGCGGCGTTTTTTTGATAATTGTTTTTGAATCGGCAGGGGGATTTTGATATAGTATTGACAAGAGAGGGCGGTTGGTCTATTTTCAGCTTGACCGAAAAGAGTATTAAAAATTGACCAAGTGAGGAAATATGAAAGAGATGATTCTGCGGCTGCTACCGGAAATCGGTGATATCAATGATGAAGCCCTGCGCGATAAAGTAGTCGCCTGCTGGGAGGAAGCGATTTCCTTTCGCGGCTGGACCGAAGATCTTTTACGCACTATGCCCTTCACACTTTTGGCCGAAAATGTAAAAATCACTTTTATCGATCATGTGCGGGCCGTGGCCAAAATGTGTGTTGCCTGCGACGATGTGCTAAATGAAGTTCACGGGAGCAATAAAACACCGATCAATCGCGATTACCTGATCGCCGGAGCGTTTTTGGCCGATGTCGGCAAACTGTGCGAATTCGAGATCGTTGACGGCAAGCCGGTCAAATCCAGTTACGGCAAACATATCCGTCATCCATTTTCGGGTGTCGGTCTGGCCTTCAAGCATGATCTGCCGTCAGAAGTAATGCATGTCATCGCTACTCATTCCAAGGAAGGCGCTGGAGAAAAAAGACTGCCGGAAAGCATTATCTTTCATCACGCTGACTTTATTGATTTTGAACTGGTTAAATAAGCCGGCCGCATATACAAAATTTTTATTTGGCCCTGCGGCCGCAGGAGAGACGAATGTCGCAAAATCTCATTGAGAAAATCGCTCAGCGTTACGCCGTGGATTTGCCAGAGGGGCATGAAGCCCGAAGCGGAGAATATATCTTCATTCAACCCGCTCATGTGATGACCCATGACAATACCGGCGCGGTTATGCCTAAATTTAAGGGGATCGGGGCCACCAAAATGGCCAATCCCCGTCAGCCGGTTTATACTTTGGATCACAATGTGCAGGATAAATCCGAAAAGAACCTGCAAAAATATGCCGGTATCGAACAGTTCGGCAAAGAGATGGGCGTCGATTTTTACCCTGCTGGACGGGGGATAGGTCATCAGATCATGTGCGAAGAGGGTTATGCCTGGCCTGGTTCGATGGCCGTCGCCTCTGACAGCCATTCCAATATGTATGGCGGTTTGGGATGTTTGGGAACGCCAATCGTCCGCACCGATGCTGCCGCCATCTGGGCCACAGGCCGCACTTGGTGGCTGGTTCCACCGGTGGCCGAAGTGGAACTGACGGGGAAGCTTAAACCGGGAGTGACTGGAAAAGACGTTATCTTAACTCTCTGTGGACACTTCAATCACGACGAAGTACTCAATCATGCTCTGGAATTCACCGGCAAAAGTATTTCCCAATTAAGTATCGATGACCGCCTGACTATCGCCAATATGACCACTGAATGGGGGGCGCTGGTCGGGCTTTTCCCGATTGACAATACGACTTTGACCTGGCTTCGCAACCGCGCCGCTTTCGTGGCGGGACGGGGTCTTTCCGGAGTACCTTCCGATGCCGACGATAATGGCCGCCATCCGCGCCTGAACGAGGATCGAATCGCCGAATTGGAAAAGAATCTACCTGCGCCTGACAAAGATGCTTTCTATGCCAAACGGCTGACGCTTGACCTGGGTACCGTTCGGCCTCATGTCTCCGGACCGAATCATGTCAAGGCTATGACTTCGATCACCGATATGCGCGAACGGAAAATGAAAATCAACAAAGCCTACCTTTTGTCCTGTGTCAACAGCCGGGTCGAGGATCTGGCCGCGGCGGCCGAGGTGGCCAAGGGGAAAAAGGTGGCCGAAGGGGTCGAGTTTTATATTGGCGCGGCTTCGAGCGAAGTTCTGGCCGAAAGCAAAAAACGAGGCGACTGGCAGACGTTGGTCGATGCCGGAGCAATTGCTTTGCCGCCCGGATGCGGCCCCTGTATTGGACTTGGTATGGGTCTGCTGGGAGAAAACGAAGTTGGCATTTCGGCCACCAATAGGAATTTCAAAGGACGGATGGGGGACAAATCGGCCGAAGTCTATCTGGCTTCGCCGGCCGTTGTGACCGCTTCGGCACTGGCCGGATATATCGACGGGCTTGAAATCGAAGGGGAGAGTGGCCTTAAAGCCGACGTGAAAATCGCCGACAAACCAAAAACGGAATCCGGTTCACTTTCCGTTCTCGATGGCTTTCCTGAAATTGTCGAAGGGCCGGTCATTTTCTGTCACCAGGATAATCTCAATACCGACGGCATCTATCCCGGCAAATATACATATATAGATGATTTCACACCCGAACAGCAGGCCGGAGTGGTGATGGAAAATTATGATCCCGAATTCGGCAGGCTGGTCGAGGAGGGCGATATTCTTGTTGGCGGATTTAATTTCGGCACCGGGAGTTCGCGTGAACAGGCGGCGACGGCCCTAAAGCACAGGGGAATCAGATTGGTGCTGGGCGGATCGTTCAGCGAGACCTATAAGCGCAATGCTCTCAATAATGGTTTTTTGGCGATCGAGGCCCCGGAGCTGGTGAATGAGCTCAAAAAGAAATTCGGCACTGACAAGCTGACGGTCAAAGCCGGATTCACGGCCAAGCTGAATATTCCCAAGTCGGAATTGACAGCCGACGGCAAATCCTATACTGTCAGCCCGGTAGGGGCGACAGCACAGGAACTGGTGCTGGCCGGGGGACTGGAAAACTGGGTGAAAAGCAAGCTGTAGGTTTATCTGTGGAAATGACAGTTCATTGACATAAAATCGAGAGGTTAAGAGATGGAAAAATCAGTTTCAAGACAGATTGCCGAATTCGCAGTCAATCTCAAATATGAAGATATACCGGAAAATGTAGTGCTTGAAGTAAAACGTTATCTTTATGACTCAATCGGTTGTGCTTATGGCGGTTATCACACCAAAGATGTTAATATCCTGCGCGATATTTACATGGAAATGGGCGGGACCAAGCAGGCTACTTTATTTGCCTTTGGTGATAAAATTCCTGCCGTCAACGCCACTCTGGTAAATTCATTGATGATCCGAGCTCTCGATTTCAATGACATTTACTGGAAGGAAGATCCGTCTCACCCGTCCGATCTTATCCCGGCGGCCCTGACCGTTGCCGAAATCGTCGGCGCCAATATGAAGACGGTCATCGTGGCTATTGTCCTGGCTTATGAGTTCGAGCAACGGCTCTGCGAATTCGCGGTCCCCGGGGTACGCGAACGAAAATGGCATCATGCCACTCTGACCCAATTCGTATCGCCCATTGTCGCCGGTAAAGTGCTGGGTCTTGACGTTGACCAGATGGTTCATGCTATCGGCATTAGTGGCTCGCATAATCACACTATCGGTTGTCCTACTGCTGGTAAGCTGACCATGATGAAAAACACGGTCGATCCGATGGCCGTCCAGAGCGGCGTACTGGCGGCGTTCATGGCCCAGAAAGGGTATTCGGGCACCGAGGCCGTATTTGAGGGAAAAGAAGGCTTGATGGATGTTTTCGGTCCCGATTGGGATATGAACAAGTTGACCGGTGAACTGGGCAAGAAGTACAAAATCCTCGAATGCAGTATGAAGGCATTTCCGACCGAGGCGTTGACTCATACTCACTTGTCGGCCACACTCAAAGTTGTCACCGAGAACAATATCAGCTACGACCAGATTGAAGAGGTCACTCTTACGACTATCGCCCGCGCCTGTGACATTCTTTTTGATCCGCACAAGTACCGGCCCGAATCGCGGGAAACTGCCGATCATTCGCTGCCGTATTGCGTGGCTGCCTGTTTGGTCGATCATAAGATCACTACCGAGAGTTTTTCTGAAGAAAAAATGAAAGACAAACGGATCTGGGAAGTAATCGACAAGATCAAAGGAGAGGCCTCGGAAGAATTCGAGCAGATGTTCCCGGCAAAACAGCCTTCCAAAGTCGTAGTTAAAACCAAGGACGGCAAGGAATTCTCGGAATATTTGGAATTTCCCAAAGGCGATCCCCGCGAACCAATGACGATGGAAGATTTGGAGAACAAATTCAATTCTTTGTCAGCTGCACTGCTGTCCTCTGACCGGCAGACGCAGATCAAAGATATGGTTTTTGCCTGTGAGAATTTGACCGCCGGTGAATTCATGACCGAATTGAAGGTTTAATGAATCCGCTATCTGACTGGGACTGTGCATAAATTGAACAGGGTCTTGCATACTTCGGACCCTGTTTTTATTTTTGATGATAAAAATCCAGAAATTACAGCACAGCCTTGCCGCAAAATCGAGAAAAATCGGACGTTCATAGGTTCGGAATTGAATGGTAATCATATTCTCTTGTCATGTAAGGGCATAAGAGACTTTTTCTGACTGTGCTAAAAAAGATCAAATTTGTTGTGGTTTATGAGTATATTTTACTTGCATTGTGGTCATAAACTATTATATTGCAACAAAGTACTTCGATACTTACTTCATGGTGAATGAAGCAAAAGGATAATCATCCAGTGTCAAATGTCAGTATGGCATTTTCAAGTGGAGCAACGCTATAATATAGAAATAATTTTCAATATTACATAGAGAGGTATAAACGATGTTTGGAAGACATCTTCTCGCGCACCTTTCGGGTTCGACCAAACCACTACTTGGGGGACTCGAAACACCTTACAAAGCATGTGTTCTTGTTTGTCTGGGTATAATTCTATCATTGTGCCTGACGAATCCGGCTTTGGCCGATGGCGGGAACATGGACTATGTGATTCCGTCCATGACCTGGGAAGAATACCTTGCCAGTGAAACCGGAATCAGCGCAGCTCCGGCTCAATTGTCAATCAATGGCGTTCCGGTAAATCCGATGGCCGATACGATTTCGGATCTGACTATTCCCATGTGTAGTGGCGATCAAACCTGGACGATTCTGAAAGAATATGCAGGATACAAAAACGTCAATATTTTCGGCTATTATACTGATACCGGAGTTGGTAACGATACCAGCTGGGTATTTAGCGGCCCCGCATCAGTCGGGGCATCGCTCACGACATCAATCACCGGTGGTACCGTTATCGGCTTGTGGCTCCACAGCGATGTCAACAACGACCAACTCTATAACAGCAGTGACGCCTTCCTATTCTCAGAACGCAGTCTCAGCATGGGCGCTTATGTTCCCACCTACCAATTCTTCAAAGTATATGACGTCAGCGCTTATAAGGGAACCGGGGCTACGTACGAATGGGATTCTCCTACCGAGGATTTCAATCTTACCGGCGATTACGATTATCTTTTATTCATGGATGACAACCATGCAGTTCATGATTTTGATCACAACGACATAGTTGTCGGTATGCTGTGTGAAAACGCTCCGCCGGTGGCCATATGCCAGAATGTGACTGTAAACGCCGACGCCAACTGCGAAGCAAACGCATCAATAGATAATGGCTCATATGATCCCGACGGCGATCCGGTGACTATCGTCGAATCTCCTGTTGGACCGTATGCCTTGGGAATAACTACCGTAACTTTGATTATCACCGATGATAATGGTGCCGCAGATACCTGCCAAAGCACTGTTACTGTTGTTGATGTTACTCCCCCGATTGTAACCTGTCCATCTGATATCACTATCGGCAACGATGCCGGTCAATGTGGCGCGACGGTGACTTTCACACCCACCGCAACCGATAATTGCGCCGGTGTAACGGTTACTGCTAATCCTGCTTCCGGAACGATGTTTGCCCTTGGCACAACTCCGGTTGAAGTTATTGCCACTGACGGTTCCGGCAACGCCGACACATGTTACTTCAATGTGACGGTCAATGACACCGAAGATCCCGTAGCAACCTGTCCGTCCGATATCACCGTTGGTAACGATGCCGGTCAATGCGGCGCGACGGTGACTTTCACACCCACCGCAACTGATAATTGCTCCGGTGTAACGGTTACGTCAAATCCTGCTTCCGGAACGATGTTTGCCCTCGGTACGACTCAGGTTGAAGTTATCGCCACTGACGGTTCCGGCAACGCCGACACATGTTATTTCAATGTGACGGTCAATGATACCGAAGATCCCGTAGCGACCTGTCCGTCCGATATCATCGTTGGTAACGATGCCGGTCAATGTGGCGCGACGGTGACTTTCACGCCAACAGCAACCGATAATTGCTCAGGGATTACGATAACATCGAATCCTGCTTCCGGGACATACTTCACCGGTACGACTCAAGTTGAAGTTGTCGCCACTGACGGTTCCGGCAACGCTGATACATGTTATTTCAATGTGACGGTAAATGACACCGAAGATCCCGTCGCGACCTGCCCTGCCGATATCACTGTTGGTAATGACGCCGGTCAATGCGGCGCGATGGTGACTTTCACACCCACCGCAACTGATAATTGCTCCGGTGTAACGGTTACGTCAAATCCTGCTTCCGGAACGATGTTTGCCCTCGGTACGACTCAGGT
>JAAEQF010000087.1 GCA_024231695.1 FCB group bacterium | reverse complement strand
TCGAAGAGTCAAACCTGACCGAGGAACAGAAGCAGATCGGCCGGATTACCCTGCCCAGCAATCTGGCGTTTGTCGCCTGGGCCAGAGGCGACCTCGAAACCGCACGGACCAGAATCGCAGAGTATCGCTCCTCCATTTCGGAAGGAAACGTCGGTCAAGTGCAGACCTATCACTCGCTGGAAGGTCTGGTGGCGTTCAAGGCCGGAGATTTCGATAAGGCCGTGACTGAGTTCGAGCAGACCAGTTCCCAGAACCCGATTTTCGTTTATTATCTGGGTGAGGCTCTCATCGGGCAAGGGAGTCTTGAGAAGGGCTTAGACCTGATCGGTCAGGCGGTGCATTTCAACAGTGTTAACGATATGAATTATGCCCTGATAAGAGCCAAAGCCACGCGACGACTAAAGGAACTTCAAAACGCAGGCACCTGATAGAAGTTTGCGGTCCCCGGATTAATCGTTCTCCGGGGAATCGCCGGTCGGATTCTGATTCTTCTTCCAACTCTCTATTACATCGTTGAACTTCTCGTCGATGTGCTTCAGGTACCACTCGTCGATGATAGACTTTCGGAACCGCCACTCCTTGCCAATTTTGGCCGCCGGGATTTT
>JAAEQF010000086.1 GCA_024231695.1 FCB group bacterium | reverse complement strand
TTTCAGCGCGGCTGCCACGAAGATGCAATTCGCCGTTGGCATCTTTCGTTTTTCCACACTCTCTTCCCACAAGTTCATCAACCGTCGCCACCGGAGCAGTCGATTGGGGCGGAATCATTGGGATATTGACCGATCCCGTCTGATTGAAATCCAGATCTTTCTTCTCACCGGTAACCGTTGACACTGCTCCGGCATCGATTACCGATTTGGTCATCCGAATCAGTACATATGTTGTCGAGTCAGCTAAAACTTCAACGTCCAAAACCAATACAGTACAGAAACCGACGGAGGTAGCCATGAGCCGGTAGGTTCCCGGCGGAATATTGCTAATTAGAAATTTACCGTCCAGATCAGTCTTGGCGCCCTTGTTTGTACCGTCAATCATGACAGAAACGCCATTCAGATCTTCACCGGTCTGGGAATCGGTCACTATTCCAGAAATTCTGCCGGACGGTTTGGCGATGAGGATTTGCCCGACCAATAAGAGAAGGGCCGTGAGGATAATGTAGGGTAGAACTTTTCGGGGACGCATAATCCACCTCCCAATTCAGGGGTTTGGTTAATTGCTCTCTTTCTGCATTCTGAGGGGATTACAGCCTTAAGACGCTTTTCTTCCCGAATTGTCCAAGGATTTCTATCCGGCAACGATATTTCGTTGAACTCCACGCCATTCCGCCCTTTTTGTTGACTTCGGAACGGAGTAAATCTAACATATAAGTGTGAGTATTGAGAAGACAACCGGGCAGTTGAAGGACCTGGCCCGTCATTTTGGGGCCTCGGCAGTAGGCGTATGCCGGACTGAAAAACTGGTGGAACGATTTCATCCTGAAATCCGGGAAACGGCTAAAAAACTGCCTTTTGCCGTTTCGATCGGTATTGCCTTGCAGCCAGTCGTCTTGAAAACGATTATTGACCGACCCAATTTTATGTATAAATCTCATTACCGGGCCACCAACACACAATTGGACAATATCACCTACCGGTTGGCTCAGTGGATATCGGATTTGGATCACAAAGCAATGCCGATTCCAGCCTCGATGGTTTTGCAGCGCTTTCCGATGATCGGCCATGTCAATCATCGGGAAGTAGCCCATACCGCCGGTCTGGGCTGGCAGGGCAAGAACAATCTGCTGATCAACCGTGAATACGGTTCTCGTCTGCGCTTGACGACGCTTTTGACCGATCTGGAGTTGATTGCGGATAAAATCGAAGACCGCGACTGCGGCCAATGCAAAGCCTGCCTCCGGAAATGCCCGACCGAGGCCATCGGTGAAACGCCCGAACAGTTTGATCTGCAGAAGTGCCGCGATCAAGTGGTCAGGTTTTCCAAAGAAAATAATTTTGGCCTTTTAATCTGCGGTCTTTGTCTAAATTGCTGTCCGCCACCCAAAAAGGAAAAAACCGATAATGGGCAAACGACCGCCGATTGAGCCGGTTATGTTGATTTCCGGATTTATTCACAGCGATGAGGAAGTCTATACATCGGCATTGGAAATGATGGAGACAAAATTCGGTCCGGTATTGTTTGAGTCAGCTTCATTTCCCTTCTCCCATACCAGTTATTATCAGCGCGAGATGGGCGAAAACCTGACCCGGCGCTTTGTCTCATTCGAAAAACCGATAATGCCCGACAGGTTGGCCAAAGCCAAAATGACGACAAATCGAATCGAGGATAAATTTCTGGGTGAAGAGGGCAGCCGAAAGGTAAACATCGATCCCGGTTTGATCGGGTTGGCTAACCTTATTCTGGCCTCGACCAAGGATTTCTCTCATCGTCTTTATCTCGGGGAAGGGATTTTCGGCGAAGTTACTCTTCTATACGAAAACAGCGCCTATCTGGCTCTACCCTGGACTTATCCTGATTATCAACGACAGGATGTACACGAATTTCTTTTGCGGGTCAGGGAATCTTTGAAAGAACAAATTATTTTGATGCGGCGTGATGGTTGAGCGGGTGAACCAATCAGCCCAATTCCAGTATAAGAAAGCGGGAGAAGTATGGATAAATTTGTAATTCGCGGCGGCCGGGAGCTTTCCGGGAAAATCAAGGTTGAGGGGTCCAAAAATGCCGCTTTGCCGATAATCGCGGCTGCCCTCCTGATTAAAAAAGGTCAATCAGTCCTTCACAATATCCCCCCTCTGCGCGACATCGACACCATTATCGCCATGCTCCAACACCTCGGAGCCAAAGTCTCCTTCGACCGCGCTGAACGAACCATGACCATTGATGCCTCAGTTTTGTCCACCAATACTGCACCTTACGAAATGATGAGGCAGATGCGGGCCTCTTTTCTGGTATTAGGTCCGGTTTTGCAAAGGATGGGCGAAGCGGTTATTTCGCTGCCCGGCGGATGTTCGCTCGGTCCCCGCCCGGTCGATTATCATCTCAAGGGATTTGCCGCCCTCGGCGCCGTAATCTCGGAGAAAAAAGGAAATATCGTCGCTTCAGCCAAAAAGCTGACCGGAAATACCATTAACTTTGATCGTCCCAGCCATACCGGCACCGAAAATCTTATATATGGCGCTGTTATGGCCAAAGGCATCACCCGGCTGATCAATGCCGCCTGCGACCCGGAAGTCGTCGATTTGGCCGAATTTTTGAACAAGGCCGGAGCAAAAATATCCGGGGCCGGGACACCGGTAATTGAAATAGAAGGCGTCTCTCAGCTCAACCCGGTTGAATACAGCGTTATGGGCGACCGGCTGGAAGCGGGAACCTTTTTAATGGCGGCCATGGCCGGCGGAGGCCAGGTGGAAGTGATCGGCTCGGAAACTTCACACCTTGAAATGGTGTTAAGTAAGTTAAGGGAAGCCGGTGCAGTGATCAAAAGTACGGCCGCCGGAATCAAGCTGATGGCGCCCAGGAAGATCACGCCCGTCGATATGGTGACTTTTCCATATCCCGGGTTTCCAACTGATCTGCAAGCTTGCTTGATGGCCATGCTGACCAAAGGCTCAGGGATGAGCAAAATCAGGGAGACGGTTTTCGAGGATCGTTTCTCTCATGTAATGGAAATGAAAAGACTCGGCGCCGATATTTCGGTTGCGGCCAATGAAGCGGCCGTAAACGGCGTACGCAAACTGGAAGGCGCGACGGTAATGGCCTCGGATATTCGGGCCGGAGCCGGCCTGGTTATCGCCGGCTTGGCGGCTTCGGGCAAAACCGAGGTCTTGCGCGTCTATCATATAGACCGGGGGTATTATATTCTGGAGGAAAAGTTGCACCGCTTGGGTGCCGATATAATTAGAACAGCCTCCTGACTCCGAAAGGAATAATGTTATGAATGCCTTAAAGACACTGGTTGCGGCTCTGATTTTTTTCTGCTTTTCTCTGACCGGTGCGCAGGAAATATATTTCGGCAAAAATAAGGTCCAGTATCGGAATTTCGACTGGGAATATATTCAGACCGATCATTTTGACATATATTTCTATGACGACGCCTACGATCTGGCTAAATTCACCGCCGAGGAAATTGAACTTGCCTACGATATCGTTTCCAGCCAGTTGAATTATTATGTGGGAGCGAGAATTCCTGTTTTTATCTATAACTCCCACAACGATTTCCAGCAAACCAATATTACCTGGCAGGAACCATCTGAAGGGACGCAAGGATTCACCGAGGCTTTTAAAAAGCGTATCGTCGTTCATTTTATGGGTTCGTACGAGGATTACCGGCATCTTTTGCATCATGAGCTGACCCATGCCGTGATTTATGACCTCATTTACGGTGAATTTTTCAAAGCGGTTTTAAATCCCAGCCGCCTCTTTCAACTGCCGTTATGGCTGGCCGAGGGATACGCCGAATACAGCTCCAATGGAGGCTGGGCTCAGAATGCGGATATGATGGTCCGCGACGCCACCATTCACGGTTACCTTCGACCGCCGGGATATATGGGTTTTCTCGCTTATTCCGAGGGTTTCGCCTTGGTGAAATATATCGCCGAAAATTACGGCGTGGACAAAATCAGCGAGATACTCAAAAAGGGCAAAGCTCTGGTCACCATCGACAAGGCGTTAAAATCATCGATCGGGCTTAACAGTGAAGAACTATACGAAAAATTCTCCAAAGAAATGCGCAAACGTTACTGGCCTGATATTGCTCTGCGTGAAGAGCCGAAAGATTTTGCCCGGCAACTGACCAAACACGGCAAAGACGGCTCGCATTATAACGAAAAGCCGGTCTTTTCGCCAACCGGTCAGGTTTTGGCCATGTTCACCGATAGGAACAGCTATTCAGAGATATATTTGATCTCCTCGATAGACGGCCGTCAAATCGCCCGGTTAGTTAAGGGTGAACGTTCGGCTGATTTGGAATCGCTGCGCTGGTACACTTCTGGTATGTCCTTCTCCCCGGCCGGCGATAGTTTGGTTTTTGTTTCCAAGGCCAGCGGCGAAGACGCGCTCAATTTCATCTCGATTAAGAATAAAAATATCTATCTGCGCAAGAAATTCGGCCTCAAATCAATCATCTCGCCGGCTTGGTCGCCCAATGGGAAAAACGTCATCATCTCGGCACTGTCCGATTCCCGCCGGGATCTGTTCATCTACAACCTTGAAGCCGATTCATTAACAGCTATTACCGACGACCGTTACGATGATCTGGACGTGGCCTGGTTCCCCGACGGCAAACGTATTGTCTTTTCCAGCGATCGTCCTCATCCCGACGACAATCCGGACACTATTCCAAACGGCTTCAATTACGGCGTATATAATCTCCATCTGATGGATGTTGAAACGGGCCAGATTACTCCTCTCCATGTCGGCGCGGGTCAAAATACCGAACCTTCGGTTTCGCCGGATGGCGCCAGGATCGCCTTCGTATCCAATCGGAACGGTATCGAGAATATCTATGTCCACTACATCGACTCGGCCCGGGTCCAGGCCGTAACCAATACTATCACCAACGCCAAATCGCCGACCTGGTCACCTGATGGTAATCGCCTGGCCTTTTCCACCTTTATCAAGGGCGGTTACGATATTTATGTCATCAAGGACATCGTTCCAAAAGGTGAAAACGGCACTTTGGCGGCTACCGACTTCGTTATGGGTAAATATGATCGCATTGGCGATTGGGCCAGAGAAACGGAGGATATGCATCAGGCTTCATCAGGTGATGATGATGAAATTGATCCGAGTGAACATCCTGCCGATCCTGATTTCCCTCTGACGGAAAGCGATAATTTGACCGGATGGGGACAATCGACCGAAGAAGAAACCTCCGAAGACACGACGACTGTCGCAGCCATCGAGAAAGTTGATGAATCAGGCACTGATTCGACAATGACAGAGGTTGTTGTTGTCGAGGATGACGCGACGGGCGATGCTGGAAGCGAAGAGGAGTACATTTATAACGCCCCGGATGAGGATGAATCAGTTTTCTCGTCTCTGGGAGAATTGGTCGACGAGGAAACCGGCTCAATATCCATGATCGAACCGGTGGATAGTCTGCTTATCGACTCACTGGACAACAAACTGTCCAACGGCGAATACCGGGTCAAACGCTATAAGACAAAATTCACCCCCGATTTCGTATCCGGCGGCGTGCAGTATGATTCGTTTTTCGGTTTTCGCGGGCAAACTTTCTTTGTCTTCTCCGACTATCTGGGTGATCATCAGATCTATGTCGCCACCGATTTGGTTAACACCATCGATCAGTCGAATGTGCAGTTTTTCTATCTCTATAACAAACAGCGCATCGATTTTGGCATCGGCCTCTTCCATACCAAGAATTTCTACATCGATTCGAACGACGAGCTATTCTCCGATCGATTCTATGGCATCATGGGCAGTATGTCCTGGCCACGCACCAAATTCAACCGCATCGAATTGAACACGTCTTTGAATATGATCGACCGCAAATATCTCGATCGTACTACCGATACCAAGAAAAACGTGCGCGTCTCGATCGCCTCGCTGAGTTGGATTCATGATACTGTACTCTGGGGCATCACCGGACCAGTCAACGGCCGTCGTTACAAGCTGACAGTTGAAGGGGCCACCCCAATCTTCGGTTCCGAGTCGATCAATTATTATGCGGCTGAACTCGATTATCGTCAGTATATCCGGTTGGGTCGGCCTTTCTCGCTGGCATTCCGGATGTCGGGTGGATATAGTGGTGGATCGCATCCGAAGAGTTACTTCTTGGGAGGCAACACCAATCGGATCGGCAACATTTCGGTTGCGGCAGATGTATATGAAGTGGAAAATCTTTATTTCTCCACCGTGGTTACCCCGCTGCGCGGGTATGACTATTACGACCTCAACGGAACCCGCTACGCCGTCACCAACCTGGAACTGCACTTCCCCTTCATCGATTATTTTCTGATGCGTTATCCTTTGCGACTGGGCTTCAGCCAGGTTACCGGCGCGCTGTTTCTCGACATGGGCGCGGCCTGGCGCGAAGGCGATGGTTTCAAAGGCGCCACATCGGATGGCAGTCGTTTGCTGGATATAAAATCCGGTTTCGGATTCGGAGCCAGGGCTAATCTTGGCTTTTTGCTGTTGCGCTATGATCTGGCCTGGAGAACCGACTTTAATTCTGTGGCCCCGCATACAAAACATTACTTCTCGCTGGGAGCCGATTTTTAAACAAAGGCATAAAATGCCGCTGATCTCGGCGGCAGCTTATCAAGTAATAACAAAAAGCCCGCCAT
>JAAEQF010000085.1 GCA_024231695.1 FCB group bacterium | reverse complement strand
TGACAGCCTGTTCTACAACAACAAGGTGATCGCCTCCGTCACGATGGGCTCCGCCATGCCCTCCGTGGGCAACGAAGCTTTCGCCGGCTGCACGGCTCTGTCGACGCTCGCCCTTGGTAGCAGCGTGACCACCATCGGCACTGCCGCTTTCCAAGGCTGCACCTCGTTGACCGCTGTGACTCTGCCCAGCACTGTCACCACTCTGTCAGAGAGAGCGTTCGCCGACTGCACGGGCGTGACGTCGCTGAGTCTCAACTCTGGCCTGACCACCATCGGTACCTCTGCCTTCTCCGGCTGCTCCGCGTTGACCTCCGTGACCGTGCCCAACACCGTCACTACAATTGGCGACATCGCCTTCGCCGACTGTACTTCGCTCACTGCCCTTACAATCGGCAGCGGTGTGACGACCATCGGTACCTCTGCGTTCTCCAGCACGAAGCTCACGTCGCTGACCATTCCGAACTCGGTGACAACGTTGTCCTTCTCCGCCGTCAACACCATCGCCACGCTGACCACGCTGGTGATCGGCAATGGCGTGACCGCCGGCATTCCTGACAGCCTGTTCTACAACAACAAGGTGATCGCCTCCGTCACGATGGGCTCCGCCATGCCCTCCGTGGGCAACGAAGCTTTCGCCGGCTGCACGGCTCTGTCGACGCTCGCCCTTGGTAGCAGCGTGACCACCATCGGCAC
>JAAEQF010000084.1 GCA_024231695.1 FCB group bacterium | reverse complement strand
GCAATTGCGGCCAATGGGAACTGGCAGTGGCCATTCCCACCAGCCTATTTTTCGACTTTTTGGCCCTTTGCACTGCAGTTACAAAGGGAAATGTCTTGTTAACTTAGCGGTTTCAGAGGCCCGAAACCATGGATTTTCGCAAGATTTCCCAATTCGGGAGGCCCACTGTGGGCCAGTTCGTCAAAATAGGGCAGAAGTGTGCGCAATTGAAAGACGGATTCATACCTGATCCAGCGCCCCTGGGCTCGTTGCAATTCCGGCCAATGGGAACTGGCAGTGGCCATTTCCACCGGCCTATTTTTCGACTTTTTGGCCCTTTGCACTACTGCAGTTACAAAGGAAAATGCCTTGTTAACTAAGCACTTTCACTACCTAATGAGTTTCGCAACTACAGTAATGCATAACCCCCTCTCTGGCACGCGCGCTTTAGCGCGCGCCCCAGTCCTCATGTCGAGCACGTGACATCCCACAACTACATGTGCCACCCTGCGTGCTGGGGCGGGGGAGGTCGGCAAAGGCGACCCCGTGCCCAGGGCCCCCCGCGGGCCCATAATTATTTAAAGCAACCCGCGGGCACCGT
>JAAEQF010000083.1 GCA_024231695.1 FCB group bacterium | reverse complement strand
ATAATAAAGATTTTATTCTTTAAAACAGGACAATTTTGATCGGAATGGCAATCCTGAATATTTCCTCCTTGCGTGTGATTTCCAAGACCACACAGGAATAATGTTGTCCTTTTTCAATATCTTCCCAATGCGGCTTGACGATCAATTCATGTTCGTCCTGGCCTTTGATCTTAAAATTGACATCCGACACACTCAAGGTGGAATCGTTATCGGTCAGGACGGTTACGTTCGTCGTTTTGGTGCTCTTGTTTTTTATTATAAATGATTGAGATTTCTTGCCCTTGATAAACATGGTCGAGGAAGGAGAGATACTCAATGAACGGGGGGCGGAGGCGGTCAGGGAAATAAAATAAAGGTCCATCTCGGGGCTTGGTTCATAATCGGTAACGATATGAATATCGCGATTTAGTTCGCCGCTGTAGGTGCGAGTGTCGAATTGTGATTTGAGAAGATAGGTCTGTTGGGGAGGAATCACTACCGGCCCTCTGGGGATATGCGTGCATTCGCAGCCTGATATCATTTTGGTAATTGTGACCGTGTCATCATGAGGGTTGTAGAGAAAGTAATGATGGCTTACCCAGGCATCTTTGGGGATGAAACCATAAAACCAGATCTGTTCTGATGGAATCAGGGGGAGAATTTGATTTTCTGCCAGTTGTGCTTCAGTATTCACCTTTTGTTTCTGATCGGCATCTGCGAACGAGGATAAAGCCAGTAGAACAAGCGGGATAAATATCAGACTCTTCATGCTTTTTCCTTCTCCGTGATTCCAAAACCATGTTCAATCATCCATCGATCCGAAAAACATTTGGATATATAGCGCACCGCCGAATCGGAAAATATAGTGACGATTACCGCTTCGGGTGAGGCTGACCGGGCTACCTGAAAGGCGGCATAGGCGGCTGTGCCGGATGATCCTCCGGCCAGAATACCATAGCGGCGGGCAAGCCTTCGAGCGGTGGCAAAGGAATCTTCATCGCCAACGGTAATTATGTCGTCGATAACGCCGGTGTCCAGTGCGCCGGTGACCATGTCCGAGCCGATACCCTCAACCATATAAGTACTGCTGGCTCCGGCCCGACCGGTTTTGATATATTCCGTAAAGAGTGATCCGGAAGGATCAACGGCGATTGATTTGATTTCGGGGTTTTGCTCTTTGAGGTAGCGGGCTGTGCCCGAAAGAGTGCCTCCGGTCCCGATCCCGGCCACCAAATGAGTTATTTTTCCTTCGGTTTGCCGCCAAATTTCAGGGCCGGTGCTGTGATAATGGGCCATGATATTTTCGGGGTTGTCGTACTGGTTGAAATAGTAATAGCCGTTTTCCTCAGCCATGCGGCGGGCCACCTGATAGCAGCTTCGGGGGTCATCCCAAGCGGCGTCAGTCGGCGTAATGATCACCTCGGCGCCCAGAGCCCTGATCGTGTCAACCTTTTCCTGGCTGGTTTTTTCGGGTGTGGTC
Organism: FCB group bacterium; assembly: GCA_024231695.1. Lineage (GTDB taxonomy): Bacteria > Zixibacteria > MSB-5A5 > GN15 > JAAZOE01 > JAAEQF01. The sequence continues at coordinate 64,926 of JAAEQF010000083.1, read as the reverse complement.
AGGATGGCCTTGAGATCGAAACCGGCGGCGACCATGGCCAGGGCAATACCGGTATTGCCGGAGGTGTTGTCGATGACGGTGTCGCCTTTTTTCAGCGTTCCGTCAAGAAGGGCCTTTTCGATTATATATTTGGCGATCCGATCCTTGGTCGAACCTCCCGGATTGAAGTATTCGAGTTTAGCCAGAATCAGAGGGCCGGTTTGGTCCGCATTATCGGAAATCTCAAGGAGAGGCGTATTGCCGATGAGATCAAGGTTGTCTTTAAAAAAATCCATGATTGCCGTTTCCTTTTTTGTTCAACCATATATTATACAAACAACGCAACAATTCAACTTATTTTTGGCCTTCTTTATCTTCTTGACAAAGGATTTTTACAACTCTACAATGAACAGATAATGATGGACAATTAAGGAGGTTCAATGTTTCGTACAGTGCTTACAGTACTCTTGATTGCGGGGCTTGTGGCGACAGGATGTAGTAATAAGGATGAGGATATCGCGGCCATTGAACAGGAAGCCTCTCAGGACGAGACGGCGGCGGTAATGGATTCTCTGCTTGAAGGAAGCACCGAAGCCGACAGCACTGGCCAGTTTATTGCCGAGGTAGTCGAAACCCAACCGGTTGAACCGGAAGTGACTCCGGCAAGCGAAGACTATTCCGGTCTTGAGGGCTTTGTAGTCCAGATAGGTAGTTATTCCAGCTATGAATTTGCCGAAATGATGGCTGAGAAATATCGTCAGCGAGAATATCCGGCCTTTGTGGTTACGGCCGATATCGGCGGCGAGACTTTCTATCGACTTCGGGTTGGTGTCTATGAGACGATGGAGGAAGCCAAGCAGATCGGTGAACTGCTCAAAGACAGGTATACGGCGGAATATTGGGTTGACTCCAATAGATAAGGTTTTCGTCAGTTATCTGATTTCGATTTGAACTTCCGGGTGGGGTGCGCATTTTCCTGCATCCAAAATTTGAAATTAAAAAGGCCCGTTATATGACGGGCCTTTTTTTCTATATTTTACGACGGTTATTTCTGCAAATGTCTCTTGAAGAAATCTGCCATCTGGCGGTAGAAAGTCAGGCGATTGGCTAATTTGCCGATCCCGTGACCTTCGTCGGGGAATATCAACGGTTCGACAATGCCGCCTCTCCTTTCAATGGCCCGGATGATCTGGCGCGCTTCATCGACTGGAACGCGAGGATCGTTCTCGCCATGGACGATCATCAGCGGCGTGGTGATCAGGTTAGCCTTGTGGACGGGGGAGATAGATTTCAGGAACGGTTTGTCCGTCAGAGGCCCGTATTCGGATTCACGTAGGTGCCGGCGATAGGCGGAAGTATTCTCCAGGAAGCTGACGAAATTGACGATACCGACATTGTTGCAGGCGGCGGAGAAGAAGCCGGGGTATTCGGTAACGGCGGCCATGGTCATGTATCCGCCGTAACTTCCACCCTTAACGCCGATCATTCCTTGTTGGGAATAGCCCTGTTCGATCAGCCAGTCAGCGCCGGCTTTCATATCTTTGACCGATTTGAGACGATTCCTGTAATTGTCCAATGCCAGGTATTCCTTGCCGTAACCATCACTACCTCGGACATTGGGTGCCAGCAAACCGAAGCCGTTTAGCATCAGGTATTGGAAATGGCGATTGAAATAGGGCCGGAATTGACCTTCCGGGCCGCCGTGAATATCGAGGATGAACGGTATCGGGCTGCCGTCATAATCGGCCGGTAGATAAATAAAGGCCGGGATTTCCATGCCATCGAATGATTTGTATTTGATCAGCTTTGGAGCCGTGAAAATGGTCGGGTCGATTCCTGCATAAACCGAATTGGTAAGCTTTTTGGCTTTCTTGGTCTGCCAATTCCAACTCCAGATATCAGCTGTCTGCTGAGGCGAACTGAAACTGAATAGCATCCGCGAAGTTTTTGACAACGTAGCGCTACCCATGATACCATCGAAGTCGGGGGCGGGAAGCTCAAGGCCGGATTCAATTTCAGCCAGTTTCATCCGACCATAACCGTCCTCATTGAGAATCCAGGCCATGATGTCGCGATCAGGTGAATAGCTGACCCCTTCCACATTCCACTGGGCGTCCGCGTCAAGATAGGTGATTTCCTTGGTAGCCAGATCCATCTTAGCCCGCAGATTGAAACCCATGTCGTTATCGTCGCAGGTTAGATAGATAGCGTTGCCGTCGGCCGAGAAGAAGAAGTTATCATATAGAATGTCGCCTTCGTGCGGGGTCAGATGAGTGCTTTCGCCGCTTTCCAATTCGAAAAGGAAAAGTTCGTCGTTGACATTGGAATCAAAACGGTAATAAAGGAGTTTTTTGCCGTCTAACGAAAGATCGCCCCAACCGTGATAACCCTCGGCGTCAACCAGTTTTTCGTATTCGCCCGAAGCGACATCCATCCGGTACAGTTTGAAATCACGCAAGTTATCCATGTTTGAACGGAAGAATATGGTTTTGTCTTCCAAATCCCAAATGACTGAACCATACTGAATTTTGGGTGTGTCGGTCAACTGGCGGGTACGCCCACTGCGGGTATCCACCAGATTTAGCTGGGATTGTTCGGAACCACCGACCGAAGCTCCGACAATGGCCATGTCACTGCTATGCGACAAGACATACCAGTCAATACCGTCGGGGAAAAACGTTATCTGCGACGGCCAGCCTTCTTTGGTCAGGCGGTAAAGCTGGCTGACACCGCTGAAACCGGTTTGAAAGAAGACCTGTTGCCCGTCATCTGATATTCCAGGGCCGGACGTCCAGCCGATTTTCATGAATGTTTCAATATCGGGAATATATGTGTCCTTGCCGAACCAGGCCGACAGATCGGTCGAGGTTTCTCCTGCCGCGAAGTCAACCTCTTTTTCAATGTTACAGCCGACAACAATTGAGAGAAGGATTGTGACAGCCAAAAGAAAAATAGAGCGTTTCAAGGAACCTCCCTTGTGATTAAAAGATAGTCGCTTTGGAGGGCAATGTATAATATTGGGGGAAGGGTGTCAAGGGGAGAGGCTGCCATCGCTTGTCCATCCATAGTTGAAGAAGAAAAGGGTCTTTTTACGCACTTATGCGTTAAGACCCTTTTACAGGCAGCTTTGGAGGTCTTCGATCAGGGTCGTTCGTATTCGCCGACGACACGGATAATCGGTTCGAATTTGGGATTAGCCTTGAAGGCGGCCACTTGATCGGAACTCATTTTGCTTTTGAACTTGGTGTAAACATTTTTGACTTTACCGAAATCATCTCGGGCGAAATAATTCAGCATCAGGTAATGATACACCTCGGGCACGTCAGGATTTATATTCCGGGCTTTGGTCAGCCATTTGTCGGCGTATTTATTTTTATTTATCGAGAAATAGGTTTTGCCGAGAGCGAAATTGGCTTTGAAGTTCTTCTTGTCGTATTGAATAGCTGATTTATAGGAGGAGATCGCTTTGTCGAGGTTATTCCGTTTCATGTAAAGCGAAGCCTGACCAAGATAGGCCTGCGTCGATTTCTTGTTGATACTCAGGACTTGAGCATACATTTCATGAGCGGTTTCTATCCGGTTTTGAGATGCCATTAATTCCGCACCGCGGATCAAATCCTTTTCGGCGGAGGAATTGTTGCCGGCAATACGGTAGGCGTCACCGCGCTGGCGATAGGCATCGGCCAGTTGCGGATCAATTTTAATTGCTTCGGTAAAATCATCGACGGCCGCGTTCATGTTGCCCTCGGCCAGTTGGGTCTTACCGGATTGATAGAAATCCATGGCCGAATAAGTCGTTTCCTCGACTACCGGGGATTCGATCTTTTCCAAGTTGACAGACAGGGTGTAAGTCTTATCGGCCTTTAGGGTCACGGTTCCCTTCCAGGCTTTATAGCCGTTTTTGGAGACCATAACCTGATGTTTGCCCGGCATCAACTTTTTATAAGTCAGGTTGCCCGAACCGAGAACCGATCCCGAGGCGGTTAACCTGGCGTCATCCACGTTGGCTTTTAGCTTGAGCGAGGAATATGATTTTTGAGATTTTTTGTTGGCTCCCTGTTTTGGTGTGGGAGACGTCGATTCGATCTTCTTCGTGGTCCCCTTGCTTTGCTTAGTCGATCTCCGGTTTCCCGTATCTACCCGGACATTTTCGACTTGTTCGTAGTCGTCAAGGCCAAGGGAGAGAGTGGTAATTTGACTGCTGACGACAGAAATATTTTCGGTTCCGACTGTGCCGTCGGGGAATTGGTAGCGGATGACATAAGATCCAGTAGCCACATCATTAAAACGGAAAAACCCCATGGCGTCGGTATGGGACTTTTGGCCGGCTTCAGGAAGAGTGATTTCGGCAGAAGAGGCGAACGGGCGACCTTCCACATCAAGCAGAACGCCTACTATGGAACCGGCTCCGGGTAGTGTTGGAGAAATAAACTGACTGCCCGCGTAAAAGAGAAGAATGGCCAGGGCGACAACAAAGGTGGCAATGGTATATTGCTGTTTGATTTTTTTTGGTTTGAGCAGATAGTGACGATCTTCAAGGATTAATTCTTCGCCGGTTTTAGGAATTTGCGGACCGGTCAGCTGGATAAAACTCTTATGAAAATAAGCTACTCTTCGAACCGAAGGAATCGGTTCCATTTCCGGTACTGGTTCAGATGTCATTTTTTCCGGTTTGTTTTTCTTTTGTCTGATGGTGGCTTCATCGGAATTTTGAATAATCCGATCAAGATCGGGCCGGCTTTTGTCAGAAGGCTCCTTATCTTCCTTCTCCGGACCAGAGGCCATCTGATTCATAATGGAGGAGGCGTCCTCGGGGGTCAAGCTGTCGCTTTCGGCCGGCTCGGTGTTGAACGCCGATCGGATTTTTGCGGCCTGCTCAGGAGAAAGCTTTTTAAGCTGGTCGGAATCAATATGGGCAGAATCGTCCTGGTCTTCAAACGGTAATTCGGAATCAACCTGAGGCGGTAGGGGAGGGGTCGTTTGGCCTATAGGTTGGTGATCTTCTTTGGCCGAGAGATCGTCCTCCTCTTCGGCTGCTCCGATGAAAGTACCCGGATCGCAGATTTCGATGTTGTCTGGTGACGGACTGCCTTCAGGGAGGTTCTCATTTGGCGTATCTTCTTTGGTCGCCTGGTCTTGAGCCTCTTTGGCGACGATTTCGATCACGGCCCCGCAATTAGGACAGGCCTTAACGGAATCATCGGCCAGCTGGTATTTACAGACATTACAAAAAGACAAAAATTCTCCTTTTCCGCGATTTTCTGCTAAACAATTTATCGGCGAATTAGTCATATTCTTGACTGTTAAATTGCGGGCGTCGGGTGCAGAAGCGCCCTGATCATCAATGGCTTAAGGCATTTATTGCCAAAAACGGCTTGACATCCGCATGCGGATTGAATAAATTTTGCCTTTGGTATTTTAGCACCCGTTGTCCGGGAGGAAGATTAGGATGAGAATCAGATTTAGGTATCTTTTAATTTCACTTGTGCTTGGCGGCGTTTTCTTGATCGCCTTCGGTTGCTCCCAGCATGATGATGTCGTGCAGCCGCAAGAAATGGCGTCCATTACTCTGAGGCCGCAGAATCTGCCGAATCTGGATACCGCTTTATATGTCTATGAACTATGGATGGTTTCCGTGGACGAGAGCACCCATGATTCAACCTTTACTTCTCTGGGTAGGTTTGTCTGGGATAATTATGCTTATGCGTTCAAGGATCTGGATGGCAACGTAATCGACAGCGTCTATGAGGTTCCTGAACCGTGGCTGTCGTATGATTATATAGTTCTTTCCGTGGAAAACCGGAATGGGGATGCGTCCACGCCGTCGGGAACCTATATGATGGCGGACGAAGTGGTCGATCCAATCAGCCGTCCTATTGTCATGAAATTCCCGGCCAATATGTTTGATGTTTTGGGATATTATTTTGTGGCCACTCCGACCGACGATATGTCCGATAGGACCAACGAGGAAAAGGGCTTATGGATCTGTTCCCGGGCACCGAGTCAGTTTAATAATCATGATACTTTGGGCGTAAACAGCACCAATTTGATAGTCTATCCTATTGCCGATCCGGAGCCGGAAGATTCCATCAGACCGGATACGGTTGGTATTGTCTGGCCGGTTGACAGTATTTGGTCAGTGATCGACACTATTGTCGTTTTTGGCTATGATACTTTGTTCCATCGACGGCTGAACCTGGAGTGGATTATCGATACAGTACCCGAAGAAGATTATCTTTTGGAAGTGGATTTTGAAATCAAGAGTGCCTGTTCCTCAGGTCAGGATTGCAGTCATCTGGGGCAATTCGGTTATTGGAACTATACTTCCCCTCTGGAAGAGCTTCCTGACGTACAGCCATACGGTTGGAGATATAACGCCTGGGTTCTTCTGGAAGACCAGCCTTCAGGCGAGAATTCCGGTTTGAATTTAGATCGGATGTCTCCATTCGGTTTTGAAGGGCAGCAGAATTATTCGGGCGATACGAACTGGACTGTTCTTTCGCTGGGCGCTTTCTATCGTCCTGACTCAGCCGATTTGTCCAATCCGCACATCTCCTTCATGGAAGTACCGGATTATCCTGGAGAGGATTTCATCGTCGATGCCTCACCGGCGTATGATAATCTGGATCTGGAATTGCATATTGGTGACGACGCTACCGGCGGTGAATTTGGTAGTATTGTAATCGGCATGGAGCCTATACCGAGCGCGAATATGACGATTGACGAGAATCGTAATTTCCCGATGGTATTCATGATCGACTTTCTGCCATATTATGAGGAAGGTACCGGTGTGGTGCCGGCCCTTCATAATTGGAGTCAATTCCTTCCGGAAATCGACGTGATTGTCAACGTTCACGAATAGAAAAAATACTTATTATTAAGGCCGACATGAAGTTATGTCGGCCTTTTTTATTGCCAAAAGTCGCAAATATATTATTGTATCTACTTGCCTTTTTATTTCCAGCATATTATAATTCGACCTGAAGTTTGAGAAAAATTTCACGAACCGATAGTGGTTTATAGACCGGAGGGCAATTAATGAATTTCGATGCAGGCATTGGGGCGTTGGTACTGGGTGCGGTAGGACTTCTATTTGCACTTATGCTTTTTCTGAACATCAAGAGGAAGCCAACCGGCAACGATTTGATGAACGAGTTGGCCAACACCATTCACGACGGAGCCATGGTATTCCTCAAACGGGAATACTCAATTCTGGCCATATTCATCGCCATCGTCTTTTTGATGCTAATGTGGAAAATTAGTCTTAACACAGCCATAGCATTCATATCCGGAGCCAGTTGTTCCATGCTGGCCGGTGTATTTGGTATGAAGGCAGCGACCAAGGCCAACGTCCGCACGGCGGCGGCGGCCAATGATTCGGGCCAGGCAGCGGCACTTAAAATCGCTTTCACCGGCGGTGCCGTTATGGGCATGTCGGTGGCCAGTCTGGGATTGGTCGGCATAGGCATATTCTTCTATTTCTGGGGTAATCCCGACCAAATTACGTACGTGACCGGATTTGCCATGGGCGCTTCCTCGATTGCGTTGTTTGCTCGTGTCGGTGGTGGAATTTTCACCAAGGCAGCCGATGTCGGCGCCGATCTGGTGGGTAAAGTGGAAGCCGGTATTCCTGAAGACGATCCGCGTAACCCCGCTGTGATTGCCGACAATGTTGGTGATAACGTCGGTGATACGGCCGGTATGGGTGCCGATTTGTTCGAATCTTATGTCGGTTCAATCATTGCCGCCATCACTATTGCAGCAACTTCAATGTGGGGCAATATCCCGGCTGCGCGTATGGATTATATGCAGTTGCCGCTTCTGATCGTCACGGTTGGTATCGTGGCCTCGATGATCGGCATTTTGTCCGTACACGTTTTTTCCAAAATGAATCCGGCCGCAGTGCTGCGTGTCGTCACCTATGTCGGTTCGGTATTGATGTTGGTTGCCACATATATACTGGTTATCAAAACCGATGTTGCCATGGGCGTTTTCTGGGCGGTGGTTGCCGGTAATATAGCTGGTATTATTCTTGGCCTTCTGACCGAATATTACACGGCAGCGGGTCCGGTGCGCAAGATTGCCGAAAACTGCAAAACCGGCCCGGCGACCTGTATTATCGCCGGTCTCGATGTCGGAATGCAGTCGGTGGCTTTGCCGGTTCTCGTTATCGCAGCGGCCATTTATATCGCCCATATGATGGCTGGCTTGTACGGTATCGGTATTGCGGCAGTTGGTATGCTGGGAACAATCGGCGTAACCATGTCGGTTGACGCCTATGGCCCGGTGGCTGATAACGCCGGTGGTATTACGGAAATGGCCGGTTTGGGTGAAAATGTCAGAAAAATTACTGATAAACTGGATGCACTGGGCAACACCACGGCAGCCATCGGCAAAGGTTTTGCCATTGGTTCGGCGGCGTTAACCGCACTGGCCCTGTTCTCGGCTTACAGCTCGGCAGTTAACCTGGACAAGATCGATCTGATGAATGTCCGCGTTATCGTCGGGTTGTTCATCGGCGGTATCCTACCCTTCCTGGTCGCTTCACTGACCATGAGCGCGGTGGGCAAGGCGGCTTTCAAGATGGTGCAGGAAGTGCGCCGTCAGTTTAAAGAGATCCCCGGTCTCATGGAAGGCACAGCCAAACCGGACAGCGCCAAGTGTGTTGATATTGCCACTGTCGGAGCATTGCAGCAGATGATTGCTCCCGGCGTTTTCGCCATTCTGGCTCCGATCATTGTCGGAACAGTGCTGGGTAAGGAAGCTCTCGGCGGTATGCTGGCCGGTGCGACTCTGACTGGCGTTCTTATGGCCCTGATGATGTCTAATGGCGGCGGTGCCTGGGATAATGCGAAGAAATTAATTGAAGGCGGAGCACACGGCGGTAAGGGCTCGGATGCCCATAAAGCGGCCGTAGTTGGCGATACCGTCGGTGATCCCTTTAAAGATACTTCGGGACCCTCGATGAATATCCTCATCAAACTGATGGCCATTGTGTCTTTGGTTTTGGCTCCGATGTTCATTTAATTTGGTCTTTTGTTCAAAAAGCAGGTCTAACAAATATGTTAGACCTGCTTTTTTTGTGTGAATATTCTGGTTGCCGTTGAGTATATTGAAAAACATGTGAAATACGAATCCCTGTTTTTTGAAACAAAAACTTGAATAAACCGTCTATCAGAATTAGTGAACGGCAATTGGTTGGAGGTTAAGACATGGAGTCAAATTTCGAATCCGCACAGACCGGAACAAACGCACCCGCCCCCGGCGGCGCAAGCATTTGGTCGATCATGATCGGTGTATTTACTTCACCTACTCAGGCATTCGACAATTACAAAAAATCACCATCAATAATTATCCCACTGGTAGTGGTTCTCGTCCTTGGGGCCGTAGTTGCCGGGCTGATGACCGGTCCCAATGCCAGCATGCAGTATGATCTGATGAAAAACTCCACGGTATTACCGGCCCAGGCTTTGGAACAGATGAAAGCCGATGCAGAGAACCCAAAAATGATTATGGGAGTAATCTTTGCACCGGTAATGATCGTGGTCTTTAGTGTCTTAGGGGCATTGGTAGCCTGGTTTCTGGGCAGCTTTGTTTTCGGCGGTACGGCTAAATTCAAGGCCATTTGGGGAGCAGGGCTTTTGGGTAGCTTGATTATGCAGCTGGGAGCGTTGGTTCGAGCGCCTTTGGCTATAGCTCAGGACAGCGGGTACGTTACTCTGGGTCTGGCGGCCTTTTTCCCGGATAAGGATTTTACTTCGATATTTTATTCGCTGCTTTTCTATCTGGACGGATTTATGATCTGGTCGCTGATCATCACCGGATTCGGATATGCGGCGGTTCTGGGCATATCGCGCGGCAAGGGTATCGCCGTGTCGGTCATCACCGGACTATTGTTTATCCTCGGTGCCATCGGTATGATGGCCTTTGGGATGAGTTTCGCCGGTGTGGAAATGAGTTTCTTTTAATTTTATTTTGAGGTAAGTATGAAAAAGGCCTTTTTGATTTTCACAGCTTTCCTGGTAGTGGCGTGGGGTAGCGTCGCCGCCGAAACATACACGCTGGAAGAGTGTGTTCAGATGGCGGTCGCAACCGACCCGAATCTGGTCAGTTTCCGGAATTCGGTCAAGACGGCCGGTGCGGGTGTCTGGCAGTCGGCTGGTGGGTTTTTACCTTCGGCATCAGTATCGTACAATTCCACCGAAATCACCTCAGGACCGGAATCTCCACAGCTCCGGGAGACCACAATTACCGAATTATCCGGAAGAGTTGAGGCCGATACAGTCATTTTTATGCCGGTCTTTCGCGACACACTATTGTTGTCGGGCAATCCCAACGACGTGAAATACAAATCGCATACGGCTGGGATCTCGCTCAATTACACATTGTTCAACGGTCTGCAGAACGTTTGGAATTATCTCGGAAGTAAAGCGTATAAAAAGGGCACGGATTATAATTATGCCAATGCGCTGTCTGATGTGACATTTGGCATCAAGGCCGAGTACTACCTGGTGCTCAAGGCCAAGAATGACCTGGAAGTGGCCAAGCAGACGGTTGGGCGTTCGGAAGAACTGTTAAAATTGTTTGAGGAAAAATATGAACTCGGTTCAGCTTCTCTATCCGAAGTCCTCAAGCAAAAGGTTCAATACGGCAACGATCAGCTTACCCTCCTGCAGGCCGAAAAAAACCTGGAATTTTATTTGGACGATTTGGCCGTCGATATCGGCCTTGATCCGCAAACCGAGTATGACATCGCAGATCTGGATCTACGTAAGGCGCAGATCAGCAATATCAATGATTTAATTGCCAAGGCGACTCAGGGGCATCCTTCGGTTTTAGGCTCTCAAGCCAATATAGACGTGGCTAATTATGATGTCCGATCGGCTTGGGGCAGCTATATGCCCAACCTGTCGGTCGGGTATTCTTATAGCTGGTCAAAAGATCGATTCAGCGATATTATCAAGTTCGGATCGTTTGATCATTCGAGCCGTTTGAGTGTAACACTTAGTTACAACGTATTCGATGGTTTCAGTCGTGAGTATAACATGAGTCGGGCCAAGGCCAGTCTTAATAATGCCCGGGCTTCGCAGCTGAATACTCGACATCAGGTAATCCGTGATATTCGGGATGCCCATCTGGATATAACAGTTGCAGACAAGACCCTCAGCGTGACCGAGGAAAGCGAACGAGCGGCCAGTGAAGATATGGATCTGGTTCAGGCCAAGTATAATCTCGGCGCGGCCGCGTTGTGGGAACTTTTGGATGCGCAGGTGAGCTTGAAATCGGCTCAGTTCAACAAAGTCAGGGCTGAGTTTGATTATAATCTGGCTTTGGCAAAATTACAGAATGCGATGGGGGAGTAAGCGCTTTTTGGCGTATAATTAAGGGTGAGCGTGATGGGAAAGAAAAAAAGTAAAAAGAAGCTGTTTATTATTCTGGGTGTAGTGATTCTGGTGGCCGTTCTGGTGGCCGTTAACATGAATCAGGGTAAACGGGGTTTAATTACCGTACAGACCAAAAAGGTCTTCACCACCGATGTAACATCGATTGTCTCCGGTTCGGGACGGATTCAGCCCAAGACCAAGGTGAATATCGTTTCAGAAGCTTCAGCCGAAGTGATCAGCCTGCCGGTTAAGGAAGGCGACTGGGTCAATAAAGGCCAGATCTTGATTCAACTGGATACGATTCAGTTGAAATCCGATATGGAATCGGCTCTCTATTCGGCCAACGAAACCGAAGCCCGTCTGGACGGCGCACAGATTCTTCTGGATCAGCGCCGCGAGGAATACAACCGCCAGATGGAGCTTTACAATAAGAAGCTGACTTCGGAGCAGGCCTATAAGGATGCGCACTATGCCTTCCGGAATCAAGAGGCCGGTTATAAGGCCATGGTGGAGCAGAAACGGGCGGCGTCTTCGCGCTTGGAAAAGGCTCGTGATCTACTGAACAAAACGACGATAGAATCGCCGATGGATGGGGTCGTGACCTGGGTGGACGTCGAAGTGGGCGAAATCGCCCAGGCTCAAACGCCATATTCTCAGGGCCGGACGCTGATGATCGTAGCCGATCTTTCTGAGTTTGAAGTCGAAGTCGAAATTGACGAAACCGATATCGCCGACCTTGCGGTGGGTCAGAAATCGGGAGTTGAAATCGATGCTTTCCCGGATACGACTTTCGATGGCGAAGTCATTGAAATCGGTAACACGGCGACGATCACCGGGTTGGGTTCCAACGATCAACAGATCAATTTCAAGGTCAAAGTTACTCTTTTGGATGTGTATGGCAAAATCAAGCCGGGAATGTCGGCTACTGTGGATATAACTACCAACGAGCACAATGATGTTTTGGCGACTCTGATTCAGGCAATCGTAATGCGCGGCCCTGAGAAAGATTCGACCGAGGTTGATTCGGACGAGAACGTCGATGACGACGGCAATGTCGCTGTGGCTTCGACAGTGGATGAAGTTGAAGAGGCCGACGAAGGCGATGAGGCGGAGGAAGAGGAAGACCGCAAGGGTGTTTTCGTCAACCGGGACGGAGTGGCCGAGTTCGTTGAAGTGGAAACCGGCATAGCCGACCGGCAGAATATCGAAATCATTTCCGGTTTGCAGGAAGACGACGAGATCATTACCGGCAGTTTCCGTATTCTGCGAACGATCAAGAATGGCGACGAAATAGAAGTGGACAACAGTAAAGCAAAAAAGGAAGATGGGCGATGAGTCTGATCGAAGTCGAAGGACTATGGAAAACATATGTGATGGGGCAGGAAAAGGTTCATGCTCTACGCGGTATCACTCTGTCGATTGCCAAGGGCGAATATGTGGCGATCATGGGGCCGTCTGGATCGGGCAAATCGACACTGATGAATCTGATCGGATGCCTGGATACGCCGTCTGAGGGAGTCTATCACCTGAATACCCAGTCAGTAGCCGATCTCAGCGACGACGACCTGGCCCGGATTCGTAACAAGGAAATCGGGTTTGTCTTCCAGACATTCAATCTTTTACCGCGGGCCACGGCCCTGCACAACGTGGAGTTGCCTTTGATTTACAATGGCACCTCAAGCGATGCGCGGCGGGAGAACGCCATCAAGGCGATGGAAATCGTCGGTTTGGGCGATCGGATGACCCATAAGCCGAGCGAGCTTTCCGGGGGACAGAGGCAGAGGGTGGCTATAGCCCGGGCGCTGGTCAACAACCCGTCGATTATTCTGGCCGATGAACCGACCGGTAATCTGGACACTACTACCGGCGCCGAGATTATGCAGTTGATGGCCGATCTTCATCGGCAGGGCAATACTCTGATCGTGGTCACGCATGAATACAGCGTGGCTCAGCACGCCGACCGGATAGTTCATATCATTGACGGTAAGGTGGAAAAAGAGGAATTCAAGCAGTCGGCGTAGGCGGCTATATATCATGTCTCTGTATGAATCTTTAAAGATGGCTTTGGCTGCTATCTGGGCCAACCGTTTGCGGTCGATCTTGACTCTCTTCGGAGTCATTGTCGGCGTGACCTCGGTGATCACCATTATTTCCGCCCTGGAGGGATTGATGGGTAGTATCGAGGATTCGCTGAGTGCCCTTGGACCGGCAACGTTTATCGTAACCAAATTCGGTATTATCACTTCCGAGGAAGATTATTTCAAGGCCCTTAAGCGCAAAGATTTGTCCATCAGGGACATGGATGCTGTGGCCGAAGGATGTCCCGATTGCCTGGAAGTCTCCGGGCGTACTTATTCCCGATCATCTATCAAACGAGGGAATCAGGGCCTTCGCCGAGTACCCATTGGTGGTTCACCGGCCAATTTTATCGATGTTATCGATTTTGAAGTAGCCGAGGGGCGGTATTTCACACAGGCTGAATATGAACATAAAAACCAGGTCGCATTCGTTGGGCCGACTATTGTCGAGGAACTGTGCGACGGAGTTGATCCGATCGGCAGGACGATCAAGATCAAAGGCCGTAAATTCACTATTGTCGGTGTGGCCAAAAAGAGGGGCTCAATGCTGGGGAATAATCAGGATAATTTTGCCTTTATTCCATTGACGACGCATATCAAGCTGTTTGGGAAACCGCGCCATAATTTCAATCTGGCCATAAAATCGAATACGATTGAGGGGATTGAAGACACAATGGATCAGGCCCGGGTTATTTTGCGGGCGAGACGGGGAGTTGATTATAAAGAGGAGGATGATTTTGATATTCTGACGGCGGAGAATATTCTGGGTTTTGTTGAAAATACAACTCGCATGGTGCGAGTCGCTCTGGTGGGCATATCTTCGATCGCCCTTGTCGTCGGTGGTATAGTAATCATGAATATTATGATGGTGTCGGTAACCGAACGAACGCGCGAGATCGGCATTCGTAAATCAATCGGTGCCCGGCGAAAAAACGTTTTAACTCAATTTTTATTCGAGGCTTTGATCCTGTCGATGGGCGGGGGCATGATCGGTACCGCATTGGGAATTGTAATCGCTATAATACTCGGCGGGCAAATATCTCTGCCAGTGGAACCATCATTGTTTGCCATATCGGCCGGCTTATCGATTTCAACCGGAGTGGGTGTGTTTTTCGGCCTTTACCCAGCGGTGAAAGCATCCAATATGAACCCCATTGAAGCCCTGCGATTTGAGACTTAAATGATAAGTACGATTGAAATAAAAGAAGGTATTTTGCTGGCCATGAGCTCGCTTCGGGAAAACAAATTGCGATCATTTTTGACCATCTTGGGCGTCCTTATTGGTGTGGCTGCAGTCATTGGTATGGCTTCAATAATTTCCGGTCTGGACAAGATGGTCCAGAGCGAGATCGAAAACATGGGGTCGAATGTTTTATTTGTGACCAAATTTGCCCCCGATGTTGATTATGATAAGTTGACCGAGGAAGAGCGCAATCGCAAGCCGATCGATTATGAAGCGGCCCAGGTGATTCGGGAAATGTGCCCCTCGGTTACGGCCGTGTCGCCACAGAATTATTATTTTGCTCCCGGTGGCAATATTGTCAAATACAAGAGCAAGCAGGCTAATCGACCCAATCTATTTGGCACGCCCCCCGACTATTCCAGAGTCAACAAGCGTTATGTCGATCGAGGTCGGTTCTTCAATGAATTCGACATGGAGCGACGGGCCATGGTTTGCGTCATTGGCACCGATGTAGCCAATGCGCTTTTTGAAAAAAACGATCAGGTAATAAATCAGAATATCCGGGTCAATTCGAGGCTCCTTCGGGTGATCGGCGTGATGGAAGAAAAAGAGCCGTTTTTGGGTGAATCAGACAATAATTTTGTCATCCTGCCTTACACTACTTTCGCCAAATTACACCCTTGGGAGAAAGCGCTGTTTTTGCAGGTCAGTGCCGTCAGTAGTCAAGCTATCCCCCAGGCGATAGAGGAAGTCACGGCTGCATTGCGCAACCAGCGAGGTGTCCCTTATCATAAACCGAATGATTTTGCCATATGGACGCAGGATAACCTCAAGGAAATGGTTAACAATATCACGGACGTGATCTATATTGCCATGATCGTCATCTCGTCGGTAGGACTGATGGTTGGCGGCGTGGGGGTTATGAATATTATGCTGGTCTCGGTAACCGAGCGGACACGGGAAATTGGTGTACGCAAGGCTATTGGAGCCCGGCGGATGAATATATTGATACAATTTCTTACCGAAGCCATGACTTTGTCCGGAACGGGAGGGGTATTGGGCATTATGGCCGGAATTACACTTGCTTTTATCGTAAAATTGCTCTTTTCGATGCCTTTCACCGTCTCAATATTATGGATGAGTCTAGGATTCTTCGTTTCGGTCTTTGTCGGCCTGGCGGCCGGCATTTACCCGGCCTACAAAGCGGCCAAGGTCGATCCGATCATATCGCTTCGGTACGAATAAAATATTCGCTTGCTTCGTATAACATCATGGAGTTAGATTAGCGTAAATTCCATTGAGAGACGGTGGTGACGCATGAAAATAAATTCTTTACATTCTATCGCACGCGGCTTATTGCTGATATTGCTGGCAGGTATCGTCCTCGGGCAAACCGGCTATCGACCCGCTAATGAGTTTGGAGAGGCTCGATTTGCCATTGAAGCGGCAGACTTCAGGGGCGAGCAGGAAAAGACTGCTGTTCTTGAAATATATTATAAAATATTCTACGATGCCCTGAGTTATCAGAAGTTGGAAGATGGTTACGAGGCGCTTTATGAAATCGCGTTGGTCGTGGACGGCAAGAATGACGTTCAGATCTATGGCGAGATCAAGGAAAGCCGCATTTTTGTCAAGACTTATCCAGAAACCAGGCGATCGAAAGATTTTGTGATTAACATGTTTCGCATTCCTTTGGATCAGCAGGATGTGAATATTCGGGCCTCACTAATCGACAAGCATGCTCAGACGGCCCGTGAAATAACTCGCAAGCTCAAGAAACGAGACTATTGGCGTAAGTACCCAAATGTCTCACGGGTTGAGTTTGCCCGCGAATTCGACACCGGCTCAAGGGACTCCAAATTCAATAAAGGCGATTTTCGGGTTATCCCCAGCGTAAGCCGATTGTATGGTGGTGACAACGACAGCCTTCTGCATTATTATGTCGAAGTCTATCCGGGGCGCTCCCAGGAAAAACAGATCAAATTAATAAATCGGATATACCATAAGACCAAGGGATTCGTGTATCAGGATACTATTTTTTATGGTGTCGTCGATGAAATTAAACGCGAACTTCATACCGTCAACGTGGCCAATATCCTGCCCGGTGATTATGAACTGGAATTGCGATTGGAAGGGCGGCGGGGAAAAGTATATAATAAACTAATTGAGCCGTTTGAACTGGAGTTGACCGCCGAGACCATGTTCCGCAATGATTACAAGACAGCCATAAAGATGCTGAAATATCTGGCAACGCGGGAAGAACTAAAGAAACTGGAAAAGGCCAAGCAGCCAGGGGAAAGACGACAACTCTGGGATGATTTTTGGAGTTTACGCGACGATAATGCCCGTGGGCGGGAAAATCCCAACAAGAAAGAGTATTTTCGGCGGGTACGACATTCAAATCGTTATTTTTCATTTATGAAAAAAGAAGGCTGGAAAACCGGCCGGGGGATGGTTTATATTACACACGGCGAACCAGACGAGGTGGAAGATTATCCGTTTGAGTTGGCGACCAAACCTTATCAGTATTGGCATTACTACCGTTCCACGCCTCCTCGCCGGTTTCTGTTCATTGATGAGTGGGGGGATGGAGATTATGAATTGCAGCCGCCTTTCAATGGATTGTCTTTTTAAGGGAGTTTATGAAAAATACAGCGATTTACTTGGCTTTATTGATTATGATTGCGGCACTGAATCCGGCAGCATTGGCTGTCGAGGATCTGACCATACAAGCCGACTATGCCGTTTTCTATAATCCGGATAACCGGTCGGCCAATATTGAGTTCTACTATGGTTTGTATCAGAATCAACTCGGATTTATCGGCGCCGATACTTTGGATTACAGGTTTGCCGGCGTTTATGTCTCGGTCGGCCTATATGACGATGAAGGCGGTCTGATCGATTCGAGTTCAACTTACTTCTTGTCGAAAATTGAGGATACGGTTGAGGTGGCACAAACTAACCAACGCCTGTTTGATTATCTGCTGGTGAATGCCGCACCCGGTAGTTATCGAGCGGAAATAAGCGTTATTGATGATGTGTCCAAGGCGTCCGGCAGAGCGGAACTGAAAGTGACTGTGCCCCCGTTTGACCAGCATAGCATGATGCTTAGCGGTATGGAACTGGCTTATTATATCCGCGACATAGATGAAAATCCCGGGAAGACTATCAATCCTCGTTTGGTCAAGGAGAATCGTCTGGTTGTACCCAACCCATCAGCCGCTTACCAGCTGGGGATCGACAGCGTTATCTATGTGTACAGCGAGCTTTACGGTCTTGAACGCTCGGGCACGGATGATGAAGGGTTTGTTGTCAATTATAAAATCAAAGATGAATTGGGCACAGTGGTTCATGACTTCGGCGAGATCAAGTATGATAAACCGGGAGCGTCGGCCGTTCTATCTAATGCGCTGGGGATTGAAGGGGTCAACGCCGGGGATTATTTTCTGTCGCTTGAAATAAATGATCCGAGTACCGACCGACATACGCTGACAGTCAAGCCATTTACCGTTGTGGCGCCTTTGGAGGACACGACAGCTATAAGTGCCGCCGACGCTGAATTAATGGTTAATATCGCCTGGTATCATCTAAGTGAAGCGGACAAAATCCAGATTAGAAAGTTGGATCCCCTGGCTCAGAAAAATATGCTCCTGCAATTTTGGCGACGCATGGATGATGATCCAACCACGCCGGAAAATCCGTTCTATAACCAGGTCGTGCAGCGATATATGTTTGCCATTGATAAATTCTCCACCCATAGTTCCCTTCATGACGGATGGCATACGGATCGGGGAAGAGTTTATATTACTTACGGACCCTATGATAGTGAAGTCGATCTGGCCATGCAGGGTATGAATTATCCCATGATCAAATGGGAATATTATAAACTTGAAGGTGGTGTGATATTTATCTTTGCCAGCGATCCGATGGCCGGAGGTATTGACTATCGGCTGGTTCATTCGACCCATCCCCGCGAGAAATATGACCCCTCTTGGGAAACGAAAATGAGTGAAGAAGCGCCCGAGGAATCCTGGAAGCACGGCGATGATTGATCTATTTGAAAAGATAATGGTCAAAAAAGAAACCGATCCCTTAAGGAGACCGGTTTTTTTATTTGATCAGAAATTTCGGTTTAATCGGTACTGCAACTGTCGCTGGCACTGGAGCACCCACTGCAATCGGCGCCATCTGGTTTCTTTTTGGTCGTGATCATAAAACCCCGCTCCTGCGGGCCACGATCCACAAAATCTATAAAAACCCCGCCCAACTGATCGAGCTGGCCGACCATGTCGGTATGCAAATAAACGTCAATACCGTTTGAGTTAAACCGGCTATGAGTGTCTTTTGGCTCATCCAGAGCCAATCCCAGAACGGGACCGCTTCAGCCAAAACCCATAAAATTGACAAAGAGCTCTTTGCCTTTATGTTGTTCAGCTCCAAGAACCTTGGTCAGTTCCTGGCTGGCGGTGTTGGATATATCTACCATCGAGTTGTTTCTCCTCATCTACAATACATGGGCTGAAACCGCGTTAATCGTCTTCAAATTCAACCATCGATTGGCCGCGTTTGTTCCCAGTCTCCTGTTATTATAATAAAAGATCGGCAAACGCAAAGAACAAAATCATATAAAAAACGGCCCGCCGAATTAATCTTCGAGGGGCCGTAAAAAATCGCTTGTAAGGAGTCTTATTTGCCGCCAGGCTTTTTATCCTGTTGCGGCTGGGCTTTAGGCTTATTGGCTTTGTTGGTTTTGTTGGCAGTAGCCTGGTGGCCAATCAATCTTCTGACTATCGGAATTGTAAACCGCGAATTAATCGGGTCATTTAATCCGATCGTTATCGATTTGTTGAAAGAGTGACCCAACTGCATATAATTAACTTTAAGCTCACAGTCAATAGCCTCGCCGGCCTTGATCGTCTTGGGAATATCCAGTACAAAGTAACCATACGGTTCGCTGAGAATTTCGAGTTCAAGATCTATGTCGGAAACGTTGGTAATGGTGAACTTCGCCTCATCAACTTCCGTATCGCCTGCCTTGGAAACATAAATACGATAAGGATTGATGACAATAGGGTAAGTAGAATCGGGTTGGCGGATAATATCCGCCTTGACTGTTACCCGGCGCGAGGGAGGTCCCTCGTTGGTCGTGATAGTCGGACGTTTACTCGTTTTGCCGACCCGTTTACCGGTGGAGAAAATAATTTCAAGCTCAGTGCTGTCACCGACAGCAAGCTCCGACTTCTTAATTGGAGCCTTGGTGCATCCTCAGCCAGGTTTTACGCTGACAATTTTGAGCGAATCCTCGCCGACCGATTTTATCCAAAAGACATGAGATATTTTGCTGTTTTGGGGCGTATATCCGAAATCAAACACTTCTTCGGGCAAATACATTTTCGGCAAAGCCATTACCGTCGCTGCCAAAAGAAGAGTTATAATAATAACTGAAACGGCCGTTAGCCATACGTTTCGCATCAATCCTCCAAGTATATGCAATTCCTAACTGTTATATACATAATCGACCGGAAAGGTTCCCGATAGAGGTCTTCCAGCCAAATATACGGTCAATTTAATGTATTTATCACGCAAGTCAAGTGGATTAACCGTCTTGCGGGAACTGAAATTAAAAGAGATTGTTCCGATATCAATGAATATTGGGGTGAAGACATTGAACGGGAACGGGTCTCTTTAGATGAAAACAACCAGGATAGCCTTTCTGCTGATGATGCTCATCTGGGGCCAATTGGTCGCGGCCGGGCAGAATCCGCCCAAAGGGCCATTGCCCATAACCGGGCAAACACCGCTTCAGACTCTGCGACTCGATCTGGTGCCCATTCGCCCGGAAATATTGGAGCGGGGAAGATGGGAACTGACGCTTTTCAACAGCTTGACCAACCGCTGGAACAAGACTGACCGTTATTTGCTTGATGTGGAAATCCTGCAAAATATTATTGGTTTTTCCATAGGGATCGGGAAAGATATTGAATTCGCTGTTATGGCTCCGCTAATCAGCCGTTCCGGAGGGGTTCTCGATCCGATGATAATGAGATTTCATGACCGTTTTGGGCTGGGACAAGCTGACCGGGGCGAATTTCCGGTAAATGCCATACAGGTAAGTTTTGTCAACAATAGCGGTAAGGAAGTAGTTGTATTCGATAACACCGATAAGGGCACGATCATGGGCGATGTAAGCCTCCTGGCTCGCCATAGGCTATACGGGGGGCAGGGGTGGCTTAGATCGCTGGTTTGGACGGCTCTGTTGCGATTACCGACTGCCACTCAGCGTGAGTATTACGGTTCCGGAGGGGTCGATGGCGCTTTTTCGCTGGCCAGCACTCACCGGTCAGGACCATTTTATCTTTATACTACACTGGGCTACGGGGAGTACGGTTCGGGAAGCCTCTTTGATATAGAATTAAGACCGTACCAATGGACCTTTTTTGCCGCGGTTGAATATTCAGTCAGCAAAAAGATATCTCTGATTGCTCAGCAATTGTCGAATTCAGGCGTAGCGGCTACTTTTGAGGGATTTTCTGACCCGACTCATGAGTTGATCCTTGGCGTTAAACATGTTGTTTCACCGCATCTCATGCTGGAATATGGAATAGTTGAAAACCTTTTCAAATTCCGCAATTCAGTCGATTTCGGACTCATTTTCGGTCTCAGCTGCCGTTATTAGCAGTTAATTTTCCCTGTCACTTATCTCATTTTTATCGAAATAATGCCGATTTTATGATTGACGCCTGAACATTTGGGCAGTAACTTTATGTGCAGTTTAACGGTGTTCTCAATGGAGGAGACATGAGTCCCATAATAAAACTGACCGAACGGCAAAAGCAAATTTTATCGTTTATCGAGGATAAGATTCGCGGTTCGGGTATGCCGCCGACAATCAGGGAGATCGGCGAGCAATTTAGTATATCTTCGACCAACGGCGTTCGTTCGATTCTGGATGCTCTGGAGACCAAAGGATATATTCGCCGCCAAAAATTGGTGTCGCGGGGAATCGAACTGGTCCGGCAGACGCTGGTTCGGTACCATACAGTCCCATTGGTCGGATCGGTTCCGGCCGGTTTGCCGATTACGGCGATCGAAAATCGGGAAGGCGAGATTGCCGTCGATACCACTTTTTTGCCGACGGAGGATGTGTTCTGTCTTCGAGTCAAAGGGGAATCGATGATCAATGCCGGTATTTTCGATGGTGATTTCGTTCTTGTTCATCGGGAGGCACAGCCGATTCGAGGTGATATTGTGGTGGCCGTTATCGGAGAAGAGGCGACGGTCAAGAAATTTTATCCGGAGAAACACCGGGTAAGGCTGGAGCCGCAGAATGATGCTTTCGGTCCGATTATTGTCGAGGAGGATACGCCGGGGTTTTATATCGCCGGGAGAGTGGTCGGTTTGATGCGCAGGATGCGCTGATCGGGACGAATTTAAGGGAATGAAATGATCAGAAAGGGGATATATGCGGTATATTGCGGGTGTCGCAACTCTATTGTTACTAACAAGTATGGCTGATATAATAAAGTATTTCTTTATGGTGAAATGGTGATATGTATCAGGATATGGATGAATCAGTCGAGGTCGTAGTGTTGTTCCAGAACAACAGTATGCGGCCGTCACGGTTTCGCTGGAATGGACAGGTGTACAAAATATCGGAAGTGACCGGCGACTGGAAAACCGATGTAGGGGCATATCGAATCAGACATTTTGCCGTAGTTGACAGTTCTTCCAATTTTTTTCAGCTTTCATACGACGAGCGCAAGACGCACTGGGTAATAAGCAAGATATGGGTTGAATGATGATTGAATTCAGTCCGGTCATAGTCCATGTTGACATGGATGCTTTCTTTGCTGCGGTGGAGGTTCGCAATAACCCGCATCTGAAAGGCAAGCCGGTTATTGTCGGCGGTGGTGCGGGGCAGAGAGGGGTGGTTTCGACCTGTTCATACGAGGCCAGGAAATTCGGTGTGCATTCGGGAATGTCGGCGGTGAAAGCGCGGCGTTTGTGTCCCCAGGGTGTGTTTATATCATCAGGCCTGCGTGGCTACGTCTATGTTTCGGCTCGCCTTCAGCAGATATTTGAAAAATACACACCCATTGTCGAACCGTTCAGTGTGGATGAGGCTTCGATGGACATCACCGGGACCGAGAAGTTATTCGGCGGGCCGATAGAACTGGTCGAAGCATTGAAACAGGAAATCAGAGATCAGTTGCAATTGAGTTGTTCGGTGGGGATCGCCCCGAGCAAGTATCTGGCTAAGCTGGCTTCCGGTTTAAACAAGCCGGATGGGTTGACGGTTTTGGATCGCGATGAATTCAAGCGTATATATTATCCTCGGCCGGTTGATGCTTTGTGGGGCGTGGGGGAAAGCACCAAAAAGGTTCTGGCCGGTAAAGGGATACATACCGTTGCTGATCTGGCGTCGACCGATTCAAAATTGCTTAAAGGAATACTCGGGAAAAACGGCGAGGGATTGTCGGTCATTTCGCAGGGGATAGATCGAACCAAGGCCGTTCCCTACCGGGAGAGGCCGCATGACAAGTCGATGTCGCATGAAACAACCCTGGGCAAAGATCTTCAGGACCCCACTCGGATCAAGGCCACGGTGTTGTGGCTGGCCGATAAAGTGGCCCGGAGGTTGAGACGGCGCGGCTATATCGGACGCACCATATCGGTTAAAATCCGTTCCCATGATTTCCAGACCATCACTCGCTCTCATACAATCAACCATCCGACCGATCGCTGTGATGTTGTTTTTCAGCAGGCAATGCGATTAATTCCCAAGGAATACGGCATGAAAATTCCGGTTCGGCTTTTGGGGGTGCGAATGTCCCAGTTAATAAAAATCCGCTTCAATGATCAGGGGGACGAGACTTTGAACCACAAGACCGGAGAAAGCGTCCAACTGGAATTAATGGTTAATCCTCAGGAAGAGGAAATCGGTCGGTTGACCGAGGCGGTGGATGCCATCCGTGATCGTTATGGAGAGAAGAGCATCAAGCTGGCAGGAACGTTGCTATCCTGACCTTTCTGGTCAAGTTTTGTGAATATTTTCACCTCCCGTGGCTTGACTTTCTGCTATTGTTTATTATAATTAAGCATGGACACAAATACTATAAAATCGGATTTAACCAAAATGACTACACCAGAAAAATGGGGTGTTGTCCCCCACGTGCTGGATCTGGAAACTTCGATTATCCGCGAGATTCTCAAGTTATCTTCCAAGCCGGGGGTGATATCCTTTGCCGGCGGGTTGCCGGCGCCTGAATCGTTTCCCGAAGATGATCTCCGAGAAGCCACCATCAGGGTTTATGACAAATATCATCATCAGGCATTGCAGTATTCGCTGTCGATGGGAGTGCGCGAATTTCGCGAAGCCATCGCCGATTATGGTCGGC
Source organism: FCB group bacterium (assembly GCA_024231695.1). GTDB lineage: Bacteria > Zixibacteria > MSB-5A5 > GN15 > JAAZOE01 > JAAEQF01. The sequence continues at coordinate 40,904 of JAAEQF010000083.1, read as the reverse complement.
GGCGGATTCCGGAACTCAGGGCCGAAAACATTATCATCACCTCCGGTTCCCAACAGGGACTGGATTTGGTCGGGCGTGCTTTCCTCGATCCTGGCGATTATGTAGTTTGCGAAGCTCCTACATATGTCGGCGCCTTGCAGGCGTTTAATTTCTATCAGGCTCGTTATGCCACGGTAGGTATGGATAAGGAAGGGATGATTGTAGATGAAGTTGAAGCGGCGGTAAAGAAACACAAGCCGAAATTTATCTACGTCGTACCCAATTTCCAAAACCCGTCAGGCATCACGATGTCTCTCAAACGCCGCCTGCAGTTGATCGATATAGCCAATCGTTACCATCTGCCGATTATCGATGATAATCCTTACGGCGATCTTCGTTTTGAAGGCGAGCCGGTGGATTCGCTTCGGGCATTGGGCGGTGATACAGTTATTTCGCTTTCAACTTTCTCCAAAATTTGCGCTCCCGGCTTCAGGATTGCCTGGTTGATTGCGCCAGAGAATATGATGGGCGTTTTCGAAAAAGTTAAACAGTGCGGCGATCTGCATACAAGCACTTTTGGTCAGATGGTTTTGCTTGAATATCTTTTGATGGACAAACTTGACGATCAGATTAAAAGTATCTGTAAGCTCTATCGTCCGCGCAGAGATTTGATGCTCAAGACGATCAGCGAACATTTCCCGTCCGAAGTTAAAGTTATCAAACCTAATGGCGGTTTGTTCCTGTGGGTGACTCTTCCAAATGGTATGTCAGGTAAGGATCTATTGCCCAAAGCGGTCGATTCCAAGGTTGCCTACGTTTATGGTTCACCGTTCTTCCCCAATGGTGGAGGGGAAGAGACCCTGAGGTTAAACTTTTCCAACGCCAACGATGAGAATATCGTCGAGGGGATCAAACGGCTGGGCCGCATTATTAAGGAAAACATGCCGCAATAGCGGTTTTAATAAGATATTTCATCTGTGGAGACACATCTTGATTTTCCCTCCCCGAGTTCCTGGGGAGGACGGGATGAGCTTTTTTTTGAAAAACCCGCCAAGTGGCGGGTTTTTCGTTGGTTTGACCTTTCTATTCGCGTAGATTAATTGTCATTATGATGATACCGTTTTCCAAATACCACGCGTTGGGCAATAATTTTATTGTCCTGGAAAAGATTCAATCCCGAAACGACCGCAAGAAGTTCGGTCTGCTGGCTGAAAAAATATGCGCTGGCCCCGATGGTGTTGGAGCCGATGGATTGATGGTGATCTTCGATCGGGGCGGTTCCTTTCATGTCGAAATATTCAATGCCGATGGAAGCTGGGCCGAAAAATCGGGCAACGGTCTCCGTATTGCGGCGATGCACTTGCTGCGCAATAAACTGATTTCCGCTCGCTCGACCGAATTGAGCACTGCTTCCGGACCTTCACGAATAACATTTCATCGGGGCGGCGTCAACCGGCAGATAGTATCCGGCTCGCTGGGCAAGCCAATTTTTGACGCACCTGATATCCCTGTCAAAAGCAAGAATCGTTACTTCGTCAATCAGAAGATTGATTTGGGCGGACGGTCGTTTGTCGCTTCAGCGGTGTCGGTCGGCAATCCTCATTTAATTCTTTTTTGCGATGATTTCGATTTCGACTGGGAGAGCATCGGCGAACAGCTTGAATTCAATAGTATGTTTCCGGATAGGATCAATGTTGGTTTTGTGATCGTCCGTGACAATAAAAACATTGAGGTCCGTGATTGGGAACGAGGAGTTGGACCAACCCGTTCTTCGGGTACCGGAGCCGCCGCCGCAGCGGCGATATCGATTATGCGAGGTTTTACCGGTCGGAAAGTGGATGTCCTCAGCCCGGCTGGAACATTGCAGGTTGAATGGGCGGTGCAAACCGATGAGATAATCATCAAGGGACCGGTGGAGTTTGTTTTTTCAGGGGAATACCTCAAACGCTAAGATGATATGAAGAAAATTCTTGAACAACTTACGGCTGGTAATGATATCGGGTTCGAAGAATCCGAACGGGCCATGCATAAGATATTGTCGGGTAAAGCAACTCCGGCGCAACTGGGTGGCTTCCTGGCGGCCTTGAAGGCCAAAGGGGAGACGGTGGACGAGATCGCCGGGATGATCAAAGCCGTTCGGGAAAGATCTTTGGCAACCGGAATCCATTCGGCTGATCTTGTTGATATCTGTGGCACCGGAGGGGATGGCGGCCGGACCTTTAATATTTCCACGGTGGCATCAATTGTGGCCGCGGCGGCCGGAGTGAAAATCGCCAAGCATATCAACCGGGCTGTGTCATCGCCATGCGGATCGGCCGACGTTTTGATGGCCTTGGGAATTAAAGTAGATTGCGGACCGAAATCAGTGGTGGCCTCGATTGAGGAAACCGGTATTGGTTGTATGTTTGGACCGATATTCAACCCAACCCTGACCTGGACATTGGGCGCGCGCAGGGAATTGGGGTTTATGACCGCCTTTGATCTATTAACGCCGTTGGTCGGACCGGCCGGATCCGGAGCTTTGGTTATGGGCGTTCATCCGACCGCACGACTGGAGCTTTTAACCGAGGCTTTGGCGCGACTCGATACGGGAAGAGTTGTGGCCTTTTCTTCCGAAGATGGATTGGATGAATTGTCTTTGTCGGCTGTTAATCATCTGGTTGAAATTGACGGCGTGAATATGAAAAAGTATGATCTGACGGCGGAGGATGTCGGTTTGGCCGCAGCCGATATTAGCGAAATTAGAGGAAGCGACGCCGATCATAATGCGGTCATTATTAACGATATATTAAAAGGCAGAACGGGTGCTTGTTTCGACATAGCCGCTTTTAATGCCGGAGCGGCGATTTATGCCGCCGGACAAGCGGCTTCGATCAAGGAGGGCGTTGACGCGGCTGTGGAGACAATCAAATCAGGTAAGGCCAAAGAAAAGCTGGGAGAGTGGAAAGCGTTTTCCAAACGCTTGGGCGTAAAATGATTGACCGCATCAGAGTTGGAATAACAACTTACATCGGCGATTTGAAAAAGCTTACGCCGAACGCGCGCAAGTATCTTCTGGGCGCCTTTTTTATCGGGATGACTTTCTCCTCGTTTATGCTGCTGCTTAATCTCTATCTTCGCGAAAAGGGATATGGCGAAGGATTTATCGGCTCGGTTTTATCCGCCGGGGCAATCGGTATGACCCTGGTATCTATCCCCGGAGCCGTGCTCTTATCCCGGGTGCGTCTCAAGCCGGTGTTGATTATCTCCACCCTGCTGTTTGTGGTTTTCGGCCTGTTTACCATCTATACCGATGTCAAGGAACTGATCTGGGCAGCGTATTTTCTCACCGGAGCGATGATGACCTTTTATCGCATCGCTGCGGCGCCGTTTTTTATGCGTAATTCGTCGCCAACGGAAAGACCCTATCTGTTTTCGCTTTCATTCGGGATTGCCGTTGTTGCCGGTGTGATCGGATCACTTGTTTTCGGCGAAATGGTTGAATATTTTGCAGGTACGGCCGGCTATGATATGATCGGAGCCCATCGACTGGCCATGACCGTCGGCATACTTTTTTCACTATTGGCGCTTTTCCCTTTCAGCTTGATCGAGATGCCGAAACGTCTGGCGGACGAGGATCGCCTCGAAATGAGTTTTCGCTCATTAGCGCCTTTGAAAGGGCTTCTGTTCAAACTCAGTCTGCCGTATTTCGTCGTCGGTACCGGAGCCGGGATGATCATCCCGTTTCTCAACCTGTTCTTTCGTGATCGGTTCGGTCGGGAGCCGGATGAGATCGGCCTGTACTTTGGTCTGGTGAACCTGACCATGTTTATCGGGATTATGGCCGGGCCGATTCTGGTGCGAAAATTGGGAATGGTGCGGACCATGGTTTTTACCGAATTGGCTTCGATACCGTTCATGCTGATATTGGCTTTCAGCTACAACTTTCCGCTGGTCTTCCTCGCTTTTCTTCTGCGGGGCGCTCTCATGAATATGGGCCATCCGATCGGAACTAATTTTGCCATGGAGATGGTCCCCAAATCAATGCATGCCCTGGTCAATGCTTTCCTGATGTTCGCCTGGACATCCTCATGGATGATATCCACTCAGATCGGGGGATATGTTATCGAAAAGCACGGATACACCGTTTCATTGGTAGTGGCGATAATTCTATATATTATTTCGGCGGTGATCTACTACGTTGCTTTTCGTAAAGCGGAGAAGTTCACACCCGAAGGATTTATTATTAAAACCGATTATAAAATGACCGGTTGATGCCAGTTGGCCGGCGAGGCTTACAAAACGTCCCAAATATAAAGTTGCGCTTCGGATCGCTCGTAATTACATTAACAGATTGACGAACGGGAAAGTGGATAGATGGAAAACGTATTTAAAAGAGATATCGCCCGCCATTTAATCCAGGCTGTTGAGGCGGCTTATAAGGATAGATTTGAGGATATCGCCGCATTTTTCAAAGTAGAGCCGGAGAAACTGGAAGATTTTCTCTACGGCAAAATTGAAAGGCCGCGGGATCATAAAATGGGCGATTTTGCCTTTCCGGCTTTTTTCCTGGCGGGTGTACTCAAAGAAAAGCCGCCCGTAATTGCCGCCAATATAGCGGAAAAGCTTGAGGTGAGCGGCTATTCAATTACCGGACCATATATCAACTTTACCGTTACCGTACCTGATTTGGCCAAAGAAGTTCTGCCCGGTATTCACCGCGAGGGAAATGCTTATGGCAGTCAAAAAGTCGGTCAGGAAAAAAATATCGTTATCGACTTTTCCTCACCGAATATCGCCAAGCCATTCGGAGTCGGGCATCTGCGCTCAACCGCGCTGGGTAATTCTCTCTATCGCCTTTACCATAAACTGGGTTACAACACTATCGGGATCAATCATCTGGGCGATTGGGGCACTCAATTCGGCAAGATGATCGTCGCCTTTCAAAAGTGGGGCGATGAGGCGGAACTGAAAAAGAAACCGATTGATACGCTTTTCGATCTCTATGTTCGTTTTCATAGCGAAGAGGAAGAAAATCCAGCGCTTGGCGATGAGGCTCGAACCGCATTCAAGGGATTAGAGGAGGGCGATAAAGAGGCGACTGCCCTTTGGAACCTGTTCAAGGAATATTCACTGGAAGAATTTCAGCGTATTTACGACACCCTTGGAGTCAGGTTTGATCATTATACTGGTGAGTCATTTTATAATGACAAAACAGAGCCGGCGGTAAATAGACTTAAAGAGGCCGGGCTGGCCGTCGAATCCGAGGGCGCGTTGGTAGTCAAGCTGGATGATTTCGATATGACGCCCTGCCTATTGAAAAAGGCGGATGGTGCTACTCTATATGCCACACGCGATCTGGCCGGGATATTTTTCCGTCACGAGCAATTTCATTTTGACAAGGCGATTTATGTCGTCGGATCAGCTCAGCGCGAACATTTCAAACAGGTTTTCAAAGTAGTCGAACTGCTGGGAGAGGATTACGCCGACCGGCTGGTGCATGTCGAATTCGGTTGGATACGATTTAAAGATCAGGCCATGTCCACTCGCAAGGGAAATATCGTTTTCCTCGATGACGTTATCAACACGGCCGTGGAAAAGGCCACACAAATTATTAAAAGCAAAAACCCGAATCTTCCCGATCTGGATAAGACGGCTCGGACGGTAGCCCTGGGGGCGATAATATTCGCCGACCTGGGAGTGAAGAAACATAAAGATGTCAATTTTTCCTGGGAAGAAGTGCTCAATTTCGAAGGTGAAACCGGGCCGTACCTGCAATATACTCATGCGCGTTTGTCGGCCTTGCTGCGCAAATTCGGAGGTTCTGTAAAGCCTGACGTCGATTTCGATCAGTATGAGTCGTTTGAGGAGAAGGAACTTCTGCTCCAACTCTATCGTTTCGGTCAGGTCGTCGAATCGGCGGCCAAGAAATATGAACCCAGTATGATGGCCGAATATCTTTTGGAGTTGGCAGCGGTTTTCAATCGTTTTTATCAGCGTAAGGATGCCGAGGGCCGGCTGATAAAAATTATTTCCGATGACGAAAAGGCGACACGGGCGCGTATGCTTTTGATAGCGGCGGTGCAGACGGTTTTAAAAGAGGGCTTATATCTTTTGGGGATCGAAGCGCCGGAAGAAATGTAGCTTTCGAACATATTGTGATTTTGACGGAGTAATCAGTGAGCGAAATAAAAATAGAACGCTGCAAGAAAATCCAGGGCTGTCTAACCCTACCCGGAGACAAGTCTATCTCACATCGAGTCGCCCTTATGTCATTGTTATGTCAGGAAAAAGTGGTGGCGGTCAATTACGCCGATGGAGCCGACTGCAATCACTCGCTTGAAGCTGTGCGTGCCTTGGGGGCGCAGGTAGAAAAAGACAACGGCACGGTGCAGCTGACACCGCCGAACAGAATTGCCGATCCCGATGGACCAATTGAATGCGGCAATTCCGGGACAACGATGAGACTGCTGGCCGGTCTATTAGCCGGAGCCGGCGTGACCGCACGACTGATCGGCGATGATTCGCTTTCGCAAAGACCAATGAAGCGAATTGTCGATCCATTGCGGCAGATGAATGCCGCTATTGATGCTGGTGAACATGATATCGCTCCGTTGAACATCGCTCCGGGATTGCTGATACCGATCGATTATACGATGCCATTAGCTTCGGCTCAGATTAAATCGTCCTTGCTATTGGCCGGACTGGCCTCGGGTAATGCCGTTACAATCCGGGAAAAGAACCTGACTCGCGATCATACAGAACGAATGATTGCTCATTTTGGCGGCAGTATTAAGGTAGAGGATGTCAAGTCCAGAATTGTTCCCGATCCTGATGATCCTCGCAAAAAGAAACGGGTATTGGACACCGAAGAATATAAACGCGCAATAATCCTGAATGGCGGGACAGCATTGGCTGGAGGAACGGTGGAAATCCCCGGCGACTTATCGACAGCATCGTATTTTATTGCGCTGGCCTTGATGGTTCGCAATAGCCATCTGATAATCAAGGATGTCGGACTGAATCCGACGCGCAGCGCCTTTTTGACCATTTTGAAAAGAATGGGCGCGAATTTAATAATAAAAAACAGGCGGGAATTGTCGGGCGAGCCGGTAGGGGATATCGAAATATCCTATGCAAAATTGAGGTCTCGCAAAGTATCCGGCGATGTTGTTCCCAACCTGATCGACGAAATACCCATTCTGGCCGTTCTGGCGGCGCAGACGGAGGGCACAACCATATTTCGGGATGCGTCGGAACTGCGCGTCAAGGAAACTGATCGGATCAGGGCGGTTGTGGCAAATTTGAGCTTGATGGGTGTCAAAGTTGGGGAACTGCCCGACGGTTTTATCATTGAGGGCGTCGAGGATCTTAGCGGGGCTGAGCTTGATTCGTTCGGCGATCATCGTATTGCCATGGCCTTCGCCGTTGCCGGCATGGCCGCTCATGGCAAAACGGTTATCACCAACAGTGAGGCGGTGGAGACTTCCTGCCCGAATTTCTTTACTATGCTGGAAGGCTTGAGGTTGTGAGCGAAGGCCCTTTTCATTTTGGACTGGTGGGGCAGGGGATATCTTATTCGCTTTCGCCAGAAATATTTTCACAAATAGCCAAACTGGAAGGAATCGCGATCGAGTTTACAATATTTGACCAACCTATTAGCAGGCTACCTGAGCTTAAGGAAGACTTGAAAAAACTCGACGGAATCTCGGTCACTATTCCGCACAAGCGGGCAATCATGCCATATCTTGACTTTTCCAGTTATGAGGCCCGGCAAATCGGTGCGGTCAACTCGATCAAGACACGCGATGGTTCCTTGTTCGGTTTGAATACCGATACGGCCGGATTTATTTATCCTATACGCCGTCTGACCCAGGAATTGAAAAAGATTATGGTTATGGGGCACGGCGGTGCAGCGCGGGCGGTTATCTGGGCTCTTCTTCGAGAATATCCTCAAACCGAAATTAAAATTATCGGGCGAGACCGGGAAAAATCGACCCGCTTTGCCTCGGAGGTAAACGAGTATTCCGAGGCGGCCCAATTGCAGGGCGGTTGTTATGATGATATAATCGACAACGATAAATTCGATCTGATAATAAACTGTACTCCTTTGGGCGGTTTTGAATATCGTGATATATCGCCCATGCCGGAATCGTTTCGCTTTGCCGGAAAACCATTATGTTATGATTTAGTGTACCGGCCCCGGGAAACTGTTTTTTTAAACCGGGCTAAAAAAAGTGAATGCCGGACGATAAATGGGATTTCAATGCTGGTGATACAGGCCCTGACATCGTATAATGTCTGGACGGAGAGGGAAATAGACATTGATGGCCTGGGGCAGAATATCTGTAAACAATTGTCAATAAGTGAGGATTAGCAATGAAAGATATGCCGGCGGTTTTACTTCTATGCGGTTTTTCAGGTTCGGGAAAAACCGAAACCGGAAAAATTCTGGCTGAGCAAATAGGATATGAATTCGTCGATACCGATAAGGTAGTCGAGGATCATTTCGGGAAAACAATACCAGAAATATTCATGCAGTTGGGCGAAGGCAAGTTTCGATTTGCCGAATCGGATGTCGTTCGCATGGCCGCCAAGCAGTCAAAAATAGTGATTGCTTTGGGCGGCGGCACCATGGGAGATGAGCATGCTGTGGCCTACTTGAAAAGCTGTGGTCATTTGATTTATCTGAAAGTATCGCCGGAAACGGTCTATGAGCGTTTGCAGGACAGCGATATGCGGCCGATGCTGAAAGCCCTGAGTGGCACCAAAGGCGACGAGAAAGAGGCAGCCATGTCTCGGATCAAATCGCTTCTAGAAACGCGCACGCCGTTTTATCTGGAGGCTGACGATACTATCGATACCGATAGTAAGACGCCAACCGAAGTGGCCGAGGAAATTAGGGATAGTCTAAGCAGGGATGGCTAACAAAAAAGATATATTGGTCAAGACCGGGTCGAACAATTACCCGATTGTCTTTTCCGATCATAAAAGGCAAGTGGCCCGGATTGTCAGCGACACCGGGCGGGCGGTTATTATTTCTAATCCCAATGTGTATGCTTTACACGGCCGGGCTTTGATCAATAGGCTTTTGCCCGGTCGCCTGGAAACTATTCCGATTATGATCGGTGACGGGGAGAAGTACAAGTCGCAACTGACCGTAAACCGCCTTTATGATCACCTGTTCGATATTCGGATGGGGCGACGCGATACCATTATTGCTTTCGGTGGGGGCGTTGTCGGCGATACGGCCGGGATGGTGGCCGCGACCTATATGCGCGGGGTTAATTTCATCCAGGTACCGACGACGCTTCTGGCCATGGTCGATTCGTCCATCGGGGGTAAAGTCGGTGTAAATCACAAACTGGGCAAAAACCTGCTGGGCGCTTTCTATCAGCCCCGGGCAGTGCTGATTGATCCATTTTGGCTGGGTACTCTTGGCCACCGGGAAATGCTGGAAGGACTGGGGGAAATCATCAAAGTTGGTTTTCTCTCCTCACGGAAATTCTTGACCGAGGCGGTTGAATGCGATCCAGAATCACTTTTCCGTCATCCAAAACGACTGCAGTATCTCGTGCGCGAGGCGGCCCGGTTCAAGGCCGACATTGTCTCGCGAGATACGTGCGATCACGGCGTACGGGCAATATTGAATTTCGGTCATACATTCGGGCATTCAATTGAGAAGGCCGAAGGCCTTCGGCGTTACCGCCACGGAGCCGCTGTACTGGCCGGAATGATCGGAGCTCTGCACCTGTCGCAAACCGTCGGAAAGCTTTCCCTCCCTGCCATGAAGCGCTATCTTGGATTATTAGAGAGCTTGGTGGCCGAATTGCCACCGCTTAAAAAAGAGTTGAATGATTATTTCTCTCCCATGTTTGTCGATAAGAAAAGTAACAATGGCTGTTTGCGATTTGTACTCCTGGATCGAATCGGACGGCCAACCGTGAAGACAGTCAAGTCGGAGAGGGCGGTTCTGGAAGCGATTGGTTTTATGAAAGAGTTTGTCAACAACCGGAGCATTCGATGAAAACGATACTGGTTATAAATGGACCCAATCTCAATCTTTTGGGCCGACGCGAACCGGACGTTTATGGACGGACGACATTGCCGGAAATCGAAGCGATGATGAAAGAAAAGGGTCAAAAACTGGGCCTTGAAATCAAATCTTTCCAGAGCAATCATGAGGGCGGCCTGATCGACTTCATTCATGCCGAATACCAAACCGCGGATGGAATAATTATCAATCCCGGAGCCTTTACTCATTATAGTTATGCCCTGCGCGATTGTCTGGCCGCAGTAGACAGGCCGGTAGTTGAGGTGCATATATCGAATCTCCAGCAAAGGGAAGAGTGGCGGCGCAAATCGGTTATGACCGAAGTATGCATCGGCCTGATCAGCGGGCTCGGTATAGACGGTTATCTGCTGGCGCTGGAGTATTTTATCGACAAGTGAGGTGGCGATGAAAATCCACATCTTATGTTCAATTATCCTGCTTGTTCTGTTGGGAACGTTATCATGCCGAACTCAGCAGGTAACACAATCTGAAATCACCGCTTTTGTCGATGATTATGAATCCCGAGCCGAATTCCTGAAAAGGCAGTTGGCTCTACAGGGCTGGAAAAATATGAGTTCCAGCCTAGCTGATTCTCTGGATTTTTATCAAAAGGCCCAGACAGCTTTCTTGGGTGACCCTGAGCGATTTTCGAAATTGCAAAGGTACGCAGTCGCGGTCGATGATGGACGTTATCAACGAAAACTGGAATTGATTCAGCGGAAACATTTGCGAACAGTGATTGATTACAGCCGCCCAATCAAGAAAATGACTGATTCACTGGCGGCGGTGGTTGATGGCCAAAGATTTGATTATAACGGACGACAATTAACTCGACTTGAGTTAACTGAAACGCTTGGTTCCGAGCCGAACCGTTTTCGTCGCGAGGAAATCTACAACGTCTTGACGGGAATGGGGCAGGATGTAGCCGATGGTCTGGGAACACTGGCGCGAATGCGAAATCAAGCGGCGGTCAGGCTCGGCTATAATTCCTATTATGATTTAATGTTGAAGGCGGACGGTATTGACCGGGAGGCTTACTGGGGATTGCTTGATGATTTGGAAGAATTATCCGCCGGTGCCTATCGGAAAGGCCTTGATTCCCTAAGAGGCTCGCTTAATCTGACCGAGATGCATATTGGGGATATCGATTATGCCGAGCAACAATTGAAGCTTCAGTACGAGCCGTATTATGGTGCCGATCGTCAGTTGCGAGCATTAAAGAATACCTTTAAGGGTATAGGCGTAAGCCTTGATGCCACACCGATATATTATACCGTTAACATGTTGTCAGAGGGCAGCACGGCGAGCGTCTTTGACATTCATACGCCTAATGATATCAGGGTCGTAATCGAGCTTAAAAACGGTCGTAATTCAATGGATCGGTTATTCCGGAAAACCGGGCGGGCGATATATTTGGCGAATATCGACCAACGGGAATTTCTGTTTTCTGGGCCACCGGCTCCTTGTTTTGATGAGGCAATGGCTCATATCTTCTCCGGTCTGATTGATTTGGATGGCTGGAAGCAGAAATACGGTGGATTACCGGCACCGGCGGTGTCGGAGTTGGCAACGGCTCGTGAATTTTTCCGCCTCTATTATCTGCGGTTGATGCTGGTTCAGCTTCGTTTTGAACGGGAATTATATAGAAAACCTTTCTCTGATCTGGACCGGATTTATGGCCAAATATTCCAGGAACTGATGATGTTTCCCTGCTCGGTAGAACAGAAACCCTGGGCGCTGCAAACGGAGTATATTTCTGACCCGGTCGGACTTCAAAACCGGCTGATTGCTTCCTGCATAGCAGCCCAAACTTACAACTATCTGGTAGTGAAATACGGTTCGATTCTGGATAATCAGCATACCCGGGAATTTCTGGTCCAGAATTTCTACCGCTTCGGGTGCCTTGAAGATTGGACAACGCTTTTAGAGCGGGGCACTGGAGAAAAATTACGGGCAGAGTATTACCTGGAATACGGCGGCATTTGACCCACACTCAAGATTATAGTATATAGCAGGGGAGGCAATTAATTGCCTCCCCTTTTTGTTATGAAAAATGACGAACAAAAATATACCGAAGGTTCGATACTGAGGGCTGTCTGGCGGCTGGCCTGGCCGGCGGTTACTTCGATGTTTTTCGAGACCTTTCTGTCGATCACCGATGCTTTCTGGGTCGGCAAACTGGGGACTGAGGAAATGGCCGCAGTCACGTCGAGCATGTTTACCATGTGGTGCGTGTTCTCGGTCCTGATCATTATTCCCACCGGGCTGGTGGCTATAATTTCTCGAGCCGTCGGAGCCGGTAACACATCCGAAGTCAGCCGCATTTCCAGGCAATCGATCAGTTTTTCCATTTGGGTTGGTCTGGCTTTCAGCCTGCTGGGATATTACTTTGTCCCGCATATTTTTGACTTCATGCGCACGGACGAAACTGTCAGCCGCTTAGGCGTCAGTTATCTCAGGATATTTTTCATTGGCGTCGTGTTTTTGTTTATCAACGATGCATTTTCAGGGATATTTCGTGCTTTGGGCGACGCCAAAGCGTTCCTGATCGCCTCTTCAACCGCCGTGGGTGTAAATATTATCCTCGATCCGTTGTTAATTTTCGGCTGGGGACCGTTTCCTCGGTGGGAAACGGATGGAGCCTCGGTCGCCACCGTCATCGCCTTTGCTTGCGGCACGCTGGTTTATATAATAATGCTGCGCCGAGGGAGACTGGGTTTTGCGCTTGATTTTAGACTACTGGATAAAATAGATCTCGGACTGATCCGGACGATTATAAAAATCGGCTATCCGCCGGCAATAGCATCTATCACCTTTTCGGTGATATATATATTCCTTAATCGAATCGTGGCCGAATTCGGTACAGTTTCGATTGCGGCGCTTATGGTCGGAAACCGGATGGAGTCGCTTTCGTATTTGACCTGTTTCGGTTTTTCGATGGCTGCCTCGACAGTGGTTGGGCAAAATCTGGGCGCAGGCAAACCCGCACGGGCGGCCAAATCGGCCTGGGTATCGCTGGGTATTACGGTTGTTTTCACGACCGTTATTTCGATAATATTTATGGTTTTCCCCCGACAGCTGTCGGCCTTTTTTATCAATGATGAACAGGTTATCGTCATTGCTATCGAGTATTTGCGCATTCTGGCTTTGTCCCAGATATTCATGGCCGCCGAGATCGTTCTCGAGGGGGCCTTCAACGGGGCCGGGGATACGATCCCGCCGATGGCTGTATCCATTCCCGGATCGATACTCAGACTGCCAATGGCTTATTATCTTTGCTTTACCCTCGACTGGGGTATTTCCGGCATGTGGTGGACGTTGACGATTACCACCTGGCTGAAGGCGATTGTCGTCGTTTATTGGTTCAGTCTGGGCCGCTGGAAAAAAACGGGAATGATACAAGCTTAGATTTGAAAGGAAAGCATCATGGAAAAATACGTACGCTTTGAAATATCCGGAATCGCCTTATATGGGCGCTTGGATGATGATCTTATTGAAATTCTTGATGGTCCTTACTGGGATTCGATTCGACCAACGGGAAAGATGGTGCCTTTAAGCGAAGTCAAGTTGTTGGCTCCGGTAAAGCCGTCGAAAATAATCTGTGTGGGTCTCAATTATCATGCACATGTCAAAGAGTCCCAATCGGCAAAGGAGGCTCCTAAAAACCCGGTGCTGTTTTTCAAACCGCCGACTTCCGTTCTTGAACCTGAAGGTGGCGTTGTCTATCCCGAGGGAATCGACCGGGTTGACTATGAGGCCGAACTGGCGGTAGTGATCGGGCGGCGAGGTGTTAAAATTCCAGAATCCGAGGCGGATCAATATATATTCGGCTATACCTGTCTCAATGATGTTACCGCCCGCAAGGTACAAAAGGCTGATGGCCAATGGACGCGGGGCAAGGGGTTCGATACGTTCTGTCCGGTAGGCCCCCACGTTGTGGCTGGTATAGATGCCTCCGATCTTTCGGTCGAGGCCTATCTGAATGGCGAACGCAAACAGTATGGTCGAACTTCCGATCTTATTTTTTCGATCCCGTTTTTGATCAATTATATTTCCTCGGTGATGACCCTGGAGTCAGGCGATATCATCTCCACTGGTACGCCTCAGGGGATAGATCCAATGCAAAAAGGGGACCGAGTTGAAGTGCGCGTAGAGAACATAGGTTCGCTTTTTAATACGATAGTTTGAACCTCGGAATCCGTGGCGTGTATGAGGAATGAAATGACTGAACGATTGTATTATCAGGACAGCTATCAACTTGAATTCGATGCCGCCGTGACCGCCGTGGAAAAGGGCGATGAAGGATTCAGGGTTTGGCTTGACCGTAGCGCTTTTTATCCCACTTCCGGTGGACAGCTTTATGATACCGGTCGAATGGGTAGATACGTGGTCCATGAAGTTGCCGAGGATAACGGCGAAATAATTCATATCCTAAACGAAGAGCCTGATTTTGCCATAGGTGAAAAAGTGTCCTGTATCATAGATGAAAAGCGCCGGCGGGATAATATGCAGAAACATACCGGTCAGCATATTCTTTCGGCCGCTCTGGTTGACGTCTGCGGCGCGGCGACAATCAGCGCCCGTTTAGGCGAAGAGGACAGCACAATCGACATTAAGGGTGATGAAATCAACGACAATGATATCCAGCGAGTTGAAGATCTGGCAAATCTTGTTATTTTCAAGAACCGACCGGTGTCGATTTCTTTTTTATTATTCGATGAATTACAGGATTTACCTTTGCGTAAAATGCCGGAACGGCGCGATGGAGAGTTTCGAATTATTACTATCGAGGATTTCGATTGGTCGACCTGCGGTGGTACTCATTGTTCAGCCAGCGGCGGAGTGGGAATAATTAAAATCAGCAGAACTGAGAAAATCCGGGGGCTCTTGCGGATTCATTTTTTGACCGGCCTGTTGGCTTTGGAAGATTATCGCTGGCGACTTGATCAGATTGAAGCAATATCAAATACGTTCACCCGACACGGAAAAGAATCTCTTTCCGCGGTCGAGGCTTTGATAGAAGACCGCAATCGTTTACGCAGAAAAGTCACCGAGTTGAAAAAGGAAATGTTGCCGTCCCTGATGGAAAAGTGGTATAACGAGGCGGCTACCTGGGAAGGCCGAAAAATCGTGACTCTTGATATGTCCGGCGATGATTTCAAGGATGTCAAACAGACGGCGCTGGCGTTGATTAGCGCCCATGAATTGATCGTTCTGATCGGCTGTGACGATAAACTGCTGGTCGCCGTTTCACCCGACATCAAGTTATCAGCTTCCGAAATCATCAAGAAATCCGCAAAATTATTTAATGGCCGAGGAGGCGGATCGACTCAAATTGCTCAGGGTGGAGGATTCAAACCAGAGGATATCAAAATTTTACTTGCCGATCCGTCGGCAGTTTTGAAATAATAGATTATGCATTGGCGGGTATTCTTAATTATCGTATTGATCGCCGGGTTGGCTGGCGGCAGTCAGGCTCTATCGGCCGAAGGGAAAAGGTCGGTGGTGTTTGATAATTTCGACAGCATGCGCACCATCCGCAGCGATTCAACCGAAATATGGTATGGATACGGCAATGTTCACATTCGTATCGATTCTACTCATATCATCTGCGATTCAGTTATCTGGTATGTTCACCGCGATCTGATCGAGTTTTTTGATCAGGTGGAAGTATATGATTCCTCACGTCATATCGAGGCTGATAAAGTATCGTTCTTTCAGCGCGATTCACTTTTTCTGGCTGAGGGTAATGTAATAATGGTCAACCGGCTCGATTCGATCCGCACCGAATCTCAGAAGGCCGAGTTCGATCAGGCGGATGAAATTCTGTATCTTGAAGGTGAACCGATATTATTCCTCAATTACCCGGACACGGCCGATCTGTTGACTATCAATGGTGATTACCTGACTTTTTTCTCGGAGTTAAAGTACGGTGAAGCCGAGGACAGTGTCATAATAGAACATCGCGATACGCGGGCTAAATGCCGCTGTGCCGAGTTTTTTATGGATGAGAACCGTTTGACCCTAATCGGTAATCCTCTGGCCGAACAGGGTGAATCAGAGATTACGGGACAAGAGATGGAAATTCTCTTTTCCGAAGGCGATATTGACCGGATCGATGTTTTCGAAGATGCCCAGGCCTTTTTTCATGAAGAGTCGGACAGCTCTTCCAGCGAGTTTTCAGGCGAATCGCATCTGATCGGCAAGGATATCAGTTTCATTTTCGTTGATGATGAAATCCGCAAGATCGAAGCCAATGGCGCGGCTCGCTCCGAGTATTATCCTGCGGCGGACGATACGACCGGCGCTGGCAAGAATATTGTTTCCGGTGACTCAATCTTTATCTATGTCAAGAATCGCAAATCGAATAAGATCGAAATTAAAGGAGGGGCTGAGGGCGTTTATATAACCGAGAAGACAAGTCCCGAACCTTTGCCGGGCGATTCCCTTTCATTGGCCGATACAACCGACTTCGCTTCTGTTCCTGATTCAATTATGGTTGTAGATGATACTTTGATGGCCGGGATTGATTCGACAATGGTAAACGATTCATTGCCGTCGACTGTGCCTGAGGATTCCATTCACTATCAAGGCGAATATCTCGAGTTTTTCGTTGCTAACCGGGTCATTCGCATCTCCGGCAATTCAGTCGTTCGGCAGGAGGCTGTGATCCTGCACGCCGACACCATTGATTATAATATCCGGCAGCGGGTAGTGCTGGCTCAGGCCCGGGCCGATTCAATCGGCGACAGTACGGTGATTCGACCATTATCGCTCAAGGACGGATCGGAGGAAATTTTTGGATCGCGGCTGGTTTTCAATGTTGATACCAAGCGAGGATTGGTTGAGGATGCCACCACCCAATACGAACGAGCTTATTATACCGGTGAGGATATCTATAAGGAAGAGGAAAAGATATTTTATGTCGATGACGGAACACTCAGTTCCTGCAACTTAGACGAACCTCATTTCCATTTTCAATCGCAGCGGATGAAACTAATTCATAATGAAAAGGCCGTGGCCCGACCGGTGATTTTATATATTGAAACTCTGCCGGTCATGTATATCCCATATTATGTTTTTCCCCTCAAACGAGGTCGGCATTCCGGAATCCTGCCGATCAAACTGGGGAATTTCGAACAGGGGAACCGCTATCTCGGCAATCTCGGCTATTACTGGGCCGCTTCGGAATATTGGGATATGCAGGCAGCTCTGGATTACTTCGAAAACAGCGGCTGGAATCTCAGCGGGCAGTTTCGATATAACAAGCGGTATGGCTATACAGGCAGTGTGCGGGGGACCTTTGCTCGCAATCGGCAGGAATCATACAACCAGGAATCTAAAAGCGACAAATGGACTTTGAGTGGCAATCATAGTCAAACCTTGCCATATGATATCAAATTTTCCGCCAATGGGACCTATGTTTCCAGTAAGGATTATTATACCGAATACTCGACCGATCAGGATGAGCGATTAAACCGGAATATTATCTCCAAAGCGAACTTTAGTAAAAAATTTGGGAGATCGTCTCTGGCTTTATCGTTCAATCATACCAATAATCTCGACACCGATTCAAAAAATAGTAAGTTGCCTTCGGGCCGTTTTTCCGTGAAGTCATTTCAACCATTTGGGAGTGGGCGGGAGGTTGATGGGAAAACGATCAAAAAATGGTATAATCAAATTTATGTCAGTTATCGGAACAGCTTTTCGGTTTATTTTGATCGAAAGAATCTGGGTGATACGGCAGCGACATTAAAGGAATATGCCTATCTCGATCATTCCATGTCGCTGACGGCTTCGCAAAAGATTTTGCAGTATTTCAGCATCAGCCCACGGGTATCGTTCACCGAGACCTGGTATGCCGTCAGAGAAACCGATCAATCTCAGGCAGCCGGCGTTCCTGAAGATTTTTACCGCCGCGGGTCGGTTACGGGCAGTATCGGCCTCAATACCAAATTGTATGGAACATTCCCGATCAATCTTTTCGGACTGATGGCCTTGCGGCATGTTTTGACTCCGACCGTCGGCTTCAGCATGACCCCGGCGATTACCAAGAACGATCCGGTCAAGATTTATGTCGGCATGGGTGGCGGCAGCGGAAACAAGCGAAGATCAATGTCGTTTGGTCTGTCGCAGTTATTTCAGGCCAGGGTCAAGCGGGGAGAAGAGGACAAGAAAATCGACTTGCTTAACCTGAATTCCTCGACGGGATACAATTTTGAAGCAACGGGGCGGAAGTTTTCCGATTTGACCACGACTATGTCCACCTCTTTGAGCAAAATTAACCTCAGCGGCAACATGCGCCATGACCTCTATGACGATGAAGATCAACTGCAGTTATTGTCGCCACGGATGGAATCGTTTTCAGTTGCTTCATCATTCCAATTGAGAGGGTCCGTGGCCGATGATTATGTTCGTCAGGGACTAAGTGGTGATACCGAGGCCGACAGCCTTGAAGCCGATACTGAATCGCCGCTCAATCACGATATCACCAAACCACAATCGTCTTCTTCCTCCACCAACTGGAATCTGAATGTATCCCATCGGTACAGCGAGTCCGGACTTTTGACCGGGAGCGTCCAGCGGACTCATTGGGCTAAAATTACTTTTAATGTCGATCTGACCGACAACTGGAAGATCAAGTATCAGCAAAACTATGATTTTATACACCATCGCTCCACGGAAAAAGTAATCGATATCATGCGTAAACTTCATTGCTGGGAAGGACACTTTTATTGGATACCGGACGGGTCCCGGCAGGGATTTTATTTCAAATTGAGCGTCGTGGCTATCCCCGATATTAAGCTGGAAAAATCTGAATCGGGATTGCGGGGAGCCCTTTTTAATCGCTGATCTACACGCCACCCTCTCCATAAAATGGCTAAAATAGGGTGTTTACGGGATAGATACCTCGAAAAAGCCCTATTTTATGCATTATTTTGGTGTTTTGAGGTAGTTTTTAAGTTGACAAAGGTTTTAAAAACGGCCTAAATTTTTACGACAGACAAAGGTTACACAACATTATTCTCATGGAGGAACGATCATGACCAAGGAACAATTGGTAACCAAGATCGCCAAGGATTGTAACCTCAGTAAGCGGCAGGCCAATGACGCCGTCAAGACGTTTATCGGATCGGTTACAACCGCACTGAAAAAGGGGCAGAAAGTCAGCTTTGTCGGCTTTGGCACTTTCTCGACAACCAAGAGAAAAGCCCGCACCGGTCGCAACCCTCAGACCGGCGAAGCTCTCAAGATTCCCGCGGCTCGCGTACCCAAATTCAAAGCCGGAAAATCGCTGCGCGACGCAGTCAAACGCTAATTAGATTTATGTGTGATTAATGGGCAGGGCGAAGATCGTCCTGCCTTTTTTTGTTGACCGGCAAGCCAATGGCCCAGTATTTTTAAATTGGCGGTATATGACGGTATGAATCAGAAACGAAAAATACAGATTATCGGCGTCCTGCTTCTGGCGTTTGCCCTGATGTACTTTATCAGTCTGGTAGGGCATGCAGCCATCGACGATGTACAAATAACTTCGGATGAAGCTGTCTTCGGCAACCCCTTCCGACTCGGTTATGTTAATCCGGGTGGAATGATGGGCGCTTATCTGAGTTATGTAACGCTGTTTTTCCTGGGCTGGTCGGCGTTTTTGATGGCGCCGTTTTTGGCCGTTGTGGCCCTGTTGACAATTGGCTTTAGTTTTGGCCGCCGCCTTTTCAAGCATGCGCTAATGGCCTGGGTTTTGGTTTTTCAGCTGCTGTTTATTCTGGATATTTCCAAAGTTGCCGGGGGGAGGTTGGAAATAGTCAATGTCCCCGACGGCGTCGGCTCCCTGGGGCATGTAGCCATCGAACTGATCCTGAAGCTTATCGGCGTCCCTGGCGCTTACATATTATTGCTGGCGACAATAACCTGTACACTATTTTATTACGCCTCAATTTCACATCGTTTTCGCAACAGCGCCTCAGTTACCGGAAACGCGCTTCTGGATATATTGAAAAGACTTTACGAGCAGGTTCGCCCGCAGTTGCAGACCGTATTCGGTCGATTGAATCTTAAAAACCGGGCAGTTCTCAGAAAACCACAATTTAAAAAAGAACTGAAGAAGGCCGAAAGAAAAACGCGCAAAAAAGGCGCCGACTTCACCGATGCCGCTGCCTCGACACCGGCCAAACCGGCACCTGATAGAATCATGACGCCGCCGGCCAACTCCAAAGCTAAAATTGATACCGGCTCCAAACGAAAAGTGGTCATGTCCCGAACGGCCGAGACCTCAGGAGCGAAAGGTGAAGAAGACGGAACCCTCGCAAGAGAGTTCGTGCCACCGACGGTTGACCTTTTAACCGATCACGGCCCGACTGCGCCGGTTTATGATGAAAAGGAATTGGCTGATACAGCCGGATCGCTACGGGATACATTAGAGACTTTTGGCGTAAAGCTCAGTGGTAATATTGAAATGTTTCCGGGCCCGGTTATAACCCGTTTTGAAATAAAACCGGCGGCCGGGATTAAAGTCAATCAGATTGCTAATTTGTCCGAAGATTTGGCCTTAAACCTGCGGGCCAAGAGTATTCGGATTGTTGCTCCGATTCCGGGTAAGGCTGCGGTTGGGATTGAAATTCCAAATCGTCATCCGGAAATAGTTCATTTGCGGGAGTTAATCACTTCCAATGCTTTTCAACAGAACAAATATCAATTGCCGCTAATTTTAGGCAAAGATATTGCTGGTAAACCGTTCGTCACCGATCTGGCTGATATGCCCCATTTGTTGATTGCCGGTACGACCGGGTCGGGAAAATCGGTCGGCATTAATATAATGATTACTTCGCTGATGTATGCTCTGCATCCCAATCGGCTGCGGTTTATTTTCATTGATCCCAAAATGCTGGAACTTTCAATATACAAGGGTATTCCTTATCTTGACGAAAAGGTGGTCACGCACCCCAAGCAGGCTGAACGAGTATTGGCTGATGCCGTTACTGAAATGGAAAAACGCTATCGGCTTTTGGCCGCGGCGGCGGTGCGCAGTATAGTCGACTACAACAACAAGCAAGAATCAGAAAACGATATGCTGCCCTATATTGTTATCATAATTGATGAGTTGGCCGATCTGATGATGTCCACTCATTCCAGCCGGGTAGAACTATTGATTACCCGTCTGGCTCAGATGGCCAGGGCGGTTGGCATTCATCTGATCCTGGCTACTCAGCGGCCGTCGGTTGATGTCATAACCGGATTGATCAAGGCCAATTTCCCATCCCGGGTGGCGTTTCAGGTAGCTACCAAAACCGATTCGCGAACGATTCTCGACGGTAATGGAGCCGAACGGCTTTTGGGCAACGGCGATTTACTCTATCTTGAATCAGGCTCACCCGAAGCGGTACGGCTTCACGGTGCCTATGTCTCTTCCGAAGATACTGAACGGTTGGTGGCCTTTATGACCGAACAGACGTTCAGTAAGGAACGGGAAGAGGAGTCAATAGTGGTGGCCGAGGAGAAAGCCCAGATGCGCCAATTCAACGACCCGGTACTTCTGGAGGCAGTCGAAACCGTGGTCAGGCAAGGGCAGGCTTCGGTATCGCTTCTCCAGCGAAAATTGGGTATCGGTTATCAGCGGGCCGCGCGATTGATTGATGATCTGGAAGATATGAAAATTATCGGCCAATACAATGAATCAAAAGCGCGCGATGTGCTGGTGGACAAGTCTTTTCTTGATGATATTAAAAACGGAAAAATCGGCAAAACATAAACCGACCTCTTCTGTATAAGCAATATGAGATTAATTCAATATATAGCTGTCCTGGGATTGATGATCAATCTGTCTGTTCCGACGGCTGCCGATGATTGCCCTGAAATTTCCGATCTGCGGCAAAATCTTCAGGCTCATAAGTATATTACTGTCGATTTTATTCAAACAACTCATTCCGAGATTTTCCAATCGGTCGATACTTTGAGCGGGTCTCTCTGGGCCGGCGGGAACGGCCGTTTCCGTTTGGATATGCCGGGGCAGATTATTGTCTCCAATGGCACCCTCTACTGGAGTTATTCGGAAGAGAATCAACAGGTCATGGTTGATTCGGTAGTCAAGATGGGAGCATGGAATCCGCTGACCTTGCTTTATGACCCGGAAGGAGTTTATCGCTGTCAGGGCCAGTCACAGGACTCGGCTCAACTGGAATTCAGCATGATAGCGCTCGATAGCCTGACAGAACCTCAAACTTTTTCTCTGTTGGTTTCGAATAAGGATTACAGGCCGTTGCAAGTGGTTTATTTTGATGATAATGACTCGCGGATCGAAGTGCGGCTGGAGGGCTATTCCCGGCTGGAAAATCTGCCAGACTCCCTGTTCGAATTCAAACCGGGGCCAAAGGTGGAAATCATCCTGATGCCATGAAGACATTTTACATACACAAGCTGGGTTGTCCCAAAAACGACGTCGATGCCGATTATATCTCCGGCTTTCTGCAACAACAACAAATGCTACCCACCGATAATCCCGATCAGGCCGATCTCTTGATCATCAACAGTTGCGCTTTTATCCAATCGGCCAAAGAGGAATCAATTGAGGCAGCCCTGAAACTGGCTCAGCTCAAAGAAATCGGGAGCGAAAAAAAACTGATTCTGACCGGATGCCTCAGCCAGCGCTACGCCGAGGATTTGCAAAAGCAAATGCCCGAACTGGACGGTATTTTCGGCCTCAATAATATCACCGATATTCCTTTAATTTTTGAAGGTAAAAAGGGCCGAGTGATTGCCCGTAGTGAGAATCTTAGGCATTTCCCGGAATACGATTTCAGGCGAACCGTCAACCCGGACGAGGTTTACGGCTATTTAAAAATTTCTGACGGCTGCGACAATAGATGCAGTTATTGTGCTATACCTGACATCCGTGGCCCGTTTCGAAGCCGTAAGATTGAAAATATCGTCGATGAAGCCCGGATGCTTGTCGATAGTGGCAAAAGCGAATTAATTCTGGTATCCCAGGAATCCTCCGCCTATGGCCGTGATCTATATAACCGGCCTCAATTGTTGAAACTGCTGGATGCACTTGGCGCCATTCCCGGCGACTTTTGGCTGAGAATTATGTACTTGCACCCGGCCAGATTGCAACCCGAACTGATCGAGTATATGATTGACAATTCGCGCATATGTTCCTACTTTGATTTACCGTTACAACATATCAGCGACCGGATTCTGAAACGGATGAATCGGCGAGTTACTCGGTTGCAGATCGAAAAACTTTTGGAACGGATACGATTACATGGTGACCGAGTTGCCGTGCGCACGACCTTTATAGTTGGTTTTCCGGGAGAAACGGACAAGGAATTCGACGAACTTGCCGCTTTTGCCGCCGAACAACGTTTTGATCGAATGGGTGCATTTGTGTATTCGGCCGAAGAGGATACTCCGGCAAGTACACTTGATCGCGGTATCGACGAGGAAACGGCTCAGGATCGGTACAGCCAGTTGATGATGATGCAACAGGATATAGCTTTCGAATTGAACGTGGAAGAGAAAGGACGCCAACTGGAAGTCCTGGTTGAAACAGTCGATAAAGAGAACGGATTCTCAATCGGGCGCACGCGATACGATGCACCCGAAATTGATCAATCGGTACGGCTGGATTTTGTCGATGCAGCTCCCGGCAGCATTGTCCCTGCGCTAATCACCGGTTGCGACGGCTACGACCTTCTGGGAAGAAAGGGATAGTCTCATGAGTCCCGGAGTTAATTTCGAAAAAACCGGCATCTTTTTTTCCAAAACAATTGCCTTGCTTTTAGTCCTGATCTATTTACTGCAGTCTACTCTGTTGGTTTTCTTGATTAAGGACAAATACGATCTGCACCGGATTATAGATTATCAACGCCAGCGCCTCACCGAAATGGAGGAGAAACTGAAAATCTTTCAGGTAATTGAGGATTTTCAGATTGGCTTTAACGAAGAGGAAAAGCAGCAGCTGGCGGCAGTTGTTTTTGAGGAAAGCAATCGTTACAACTATGACCCGCTTCTGGTTATGGCCGTAATCCTGACCGAATCGACCTTTAAAAAAGGACAGGTGTCGAATGTCGGCGCCCGCGGAATTATGCAGGTGATGCCCCGCACCGGAGCGGATCTGGCCGAGCGAAGCGGCCTTGGCTGGAGAGGTTCTGATCAGCTTTTCGACCCGGTGACCAATGTCCGGCTGGGAACTTTGCATCTTTTTGAACAAATTCTTAAATTTAAAGATGTCAAAAAGGGTATAATAGCATATAATTTTGGAGAGAGTCGCCTGCGAGGGCGGTTGCGGCAAAATCAGCCGTTGCCGCGTGAATACTTCCGCAGGATATGGGAAAACTTCAACATGCTGAAAGAAAAATATGACATTTAAGCGCACCGAGTTCACTTCCGGATTGATAATCACCACTATACTTCTCGGCCTCCTGGCCGGGTGCGGTGGCACAACAATGAAAATATACCCAACCGCTGATGAGCAGTACAGTTATTCGATGAATGAATATGGCAAACGGCATTATCTAAAAGCGATCGATGGTTTTCAAAAGTTGATATATAACTTCAGTGGCGCCGCGATGGTTGACTCGGCCCAGTTTTATCTGGCTCAATCCTATTACTCTCAGAAAGATTATTACATGGCCGCCGCCGAGTTTGAACGGCTGGTCAATACTTATCCCGGATCGCCCTTTGTGGACAATTCTCAATACATGACTGGTCTTTGTTATTTCAAATCATCGCCGGGTAATTATGGACTCGATCAAACTGAACTTTTACGGGCAATCAAGGCCCTGGAAGATTTCATCACCGATTATCCGGAATCGGATGCCAACGAAGATGCCCGAGCCGCGTTGGACGCAGCTCGCGAAAGGTTGGCTAAAAAGCGCTTCGAAAGTGGGCGGACCTATTTGCGTCTGAGTTATTACGATTCCGCCGATATCTACTTTCAAACCGTTATTGACGAACATACCGACAGCGAATGGTCGGCGCGGGCGTTATTCTACCAGGGAGAGCTGAATTTCAAACGGGGTAAATTCGAAGAAGCTCTTCAAAAATTCAACAATTTTATGGTTGTCTATCCCGGGCATGAGTTGGTGGATAAGGCCCGGCAAATGGTGGGCAAAACAAACAAAAAACTTGCCGAAACAACAGAAAAAGAGTAGTCCTTCACAGGGCGGCCGCTGGGGAATAATGGGGGGGACTTTCAACCCCGTCCATATGGGACATCTGGTGATGGCCGAAGCGGTCATGCATTCAGTCGAGGCCGATGGGATGATATTTATCCCGGCCCGATTGCATCCCTTCAAGCCGGACAATCATGTCAACAACTATGATCAGCGGCGGGAAATGGTACGGGCGGCGTTGTCCAGTAACCACCGATTCGTACTCGAGGATTCTCCTCCTGATTTGCAATATACCATCGATTTGATCGACTATCTGCAAGGCAAATACACCGCTGTGGAACTGTTACTAATTATCGGATCGGATTTGGTTGAAGAATTTGAAAGCTGGCATAAATACGAAGAGATTGTGGATAGGATCAAGATCGTCATAGCCGCCCGTCCGGGATACAGTTTTAACACGGCCGGCAATGATGTCCTGAAAGGAGCCGAGCGGATCATGATTCCTCAATATGATGTCTCCTCGTGCGATATCAGAGAGCGCGTGCGGTCGCGCATGTCCATCAAGTATATGGTTCCGGCGGAAGTGGAAAAGATAATCTATCAAGAGGGGTTGTATGTCAAAGGATAAGGAATCGTCCGGCAAATCTAAAAGTTTGTTTCTTATCGATGGGTCAGCCATGGCCTACCGGGCTTATTACGCTTTTATTCGCAATCCGCTCATAAATTCCAAAGGCGAAAATACATCGGCCGTTTACGGTTTTATAAATTCGTTGATCAAAATAATTCGTGAGGAAAGACCTGATTACCTGGCCGTGATTTTTGATACCAAGGCGCCGACATTCCGTCATGAGATGTATGACCAGTATAAATCGAATCGAGCCCCGATGCCGGATGATATGGTGTCACAGCTTCCTCGCATCAATGAGGCGATTGAGGCCTTGAACGTTCCCCATTTAGCCTTAGAGGGATTTGAGGCCGACGACATTATTGCCACTTTGGCCGACATGGGTGCGAAGAAAGACCTGGAAGTCAAACTCGTCTCGGCGGATAAAGATTTTTTTCAGCTTGTCGGCGAACGAATACAAATGTATATCCCGCAGAAGGGGGTCTTGCCGGCGCTCAAGATGGATCGCGACGCGGTCAAAGCAAAGGTGGGCGTTTATCCTGAGCAGATTATTGATTTGATGGCCCTGACCGGCGACAGTTCCGACAATATCCCCGGAATTCCCGGCGTTGGGCCCAAGACGGCTTTGGCGCTGATGGATCAATTCGGTAATTTCGATACTATCCTTGAAAACGCCGAACAAATCAAGGCCAAAGGCGTGCGCGCCAAGGTCTCTGGCAATAAAGACCTGGCCCGGTTATCGCGCCAATTGGTGACAATTGACCGCCAAGTCCCGCTGACAATATCTTTGGATGATATTGCCCACCAGGAACCCGATCTCGATAAATGCAAAGTTCTTTTCACCGATTTGGAATTTTTCAATCTGCTGAATGAATTGTTTGGTGAGCAGAAGCAGCTCCCATCGGAAAAAGAAGCCGAAGACAAATCCGCCTATCATCGGGTGGAATCTCTGGCAGACTTGAAAAAGTTTGTTAACAGGCTGACCAAAGTTCGAGAATTTGCTTTTGATACCGAGACCGACTCGCTTGATCCGCTAATTGCCAATCTGGTGGGAATATCAATATCGGCCAAGGCGGGGGAAGCCTATTATATTCCAATCGGTCATACCGAAAAGCCGGAATTGAATTTACCAGCCGATGATGTCTTCAAAATTCTTTCGCCATTGATGAAAAAGCAAAATGTGCAGAAGATTGCCCAGAACTTTAAATATGACCTGCAAATAATGGAACGTGCGGGATATACGGTTACGCCGATATCATTCGATACGATGCTGGCCTCCTATGTTCTCAATCCTTCGGCGCGCGGACACAATCTGGATAATCTGGCTATTGAACATTTTAATCATCAAATGATCACCATCAGTGATTTGATCGGAAGCGGAAAGAAACAGAAATCTTTCGCCACTGTAGATCCGGAAACGGCTGCTCGTTACGCGGCTGAGGATGCCGATTATACTTTTCGTCTCCGGGGCATTTTTGCTCCTAAAATCGAAGAATTGAAACTTGCCCGGCTCTATTATGACATGGAACTGCCGCTGGTCGGCGTCCTGTCGCGGATGGAACAGCATGGCATCCGAATAGATACTGATTTTCTTGGGCGGCTCTCCGATCAGATGCAGGAAGAAATATACTCAATTACCAGCGCGATTTACGAAATGTCCGGGTCTGAGTTTAATATCAATTCGACTCAGCAGTTGTCAAAAATCTTATTCGAAGAATTGAAGCTTCCCACCAAACGAAAGACGGCCAAGAAAACAGGTTATTCGACTGATGTGCGGGTGTTGGAAGAGCTTTCGGCCGTTCATCCGCTTCCCAAATCAATTCTCGAATATCGGCAGTTGAACAAATTGAAATCCACTTATGTTGATGCGCTGCCGGAACTGGTTAATCCGGAAACAGGGCGCGTACATACGTCTTATAATCAGGCGGTGGCGGCTACCGGGCGGTTATCCTCCTCAGATCCCAATTTACAGAATATTCCGGTACGGACCGAAACCGGTCGCGAGATTCGAAAAGCTTTTATCCCGACCGATGAAAATCATGCGCTTCTGGTGGCCGACTATTCACAGGTGGAACTGCGGATACTGGCCCATTTCTCAAACGATCCCGGGTTGATTGAGGCTTTTAATTCGGGCGAGGATATTCATTCGCGAACGGCGGCCGAAGTGTATGGCGTTTCGGTTGAGGACATCACGCCGGAGATGCGGCGGGCAGCCAAGACAGCAAATTTCGCAGTCGTCTATGGCGTATCGGCCTTTGGGTTAGCCCGGCAGACAGAATTGAATCTCAGCGAATCGAAAGATTTCATCGACACCTATTTTGAACGTTATCCGGGTATCCGCACCTATATGGATGAAACCATTGCCATGGCTCGCAAAAAAGGATATGTGACCACTCTGTCAGGTCGACGTCGGTATTTACCGGAGATAAACAGCAAGAATTTCCAGCGCCGTCAGTTCTCCGAACGCATGGCCATAAATACTCCGATTCAGGGGACAGCGGCCGACATGATTAAATTGGCTATGATAAAAATCGACCGGACGCTGATTTCCATGAAATCAAAGATGGTTTTACAGGTTCACGATGAACTTGTTTTTGACGCGCCCAAAGAGGAGTTAAAAAAGCTGACCGAGATTGTGCGCGATAAAATGACCAGTGCCCTTAAGTTGAAAGCGCCACTGGTAGTAGATATCGGCATAGGGACGAACTGGTTGGAGGCCAAATAGATGATTCTGGGGCTGACCGGTTTGATCGGGTCCGGCAAGTCGGAAGTGGCTGCGGTGTTTGGCAGACTGGGAGCGGAAATTATCAGTGGTGATGATCTCGGACGGGAAGTGATCGAACACGATTCGGTGGCTTTTTATCGTCTAGTAGTTGAATTCGGGCCGACAATATTAAACCCCAACCGAACTCTAAATCGCCGTGCTCTGGGTCTTCTGGCCTTTGCTTCGGCCGAAAAAACGGAAATCCTCAACGAGATAGTCCATCCGGGACTTCTCAATAGACTTGACCAGCGAATAGCGCGAGTAAGGGCACGAGGCGGCCATGCCGTGGTCGATGCGGCGCTATTGATTGCGTGGAATTATAACCGGAAAATGGATTACACTATTCTGGTCAATTCCATATCACGTCTTCGCCAGGAGCGTCTTCTGGCGCGAGGTTTGACTGAAGAAGAAATCAGGCGAAGAACCAAATCCCAACTCAGTCTGGCCGTTTTGCGCCGGGAATCGAACTTGATAATCACAAATAATAAAGACTTGGCCGACCTGAGGAAAAAAGCTGAAAAAATGTACCTTGGCCTCATCAAAAGGGGTTGACATCAACCTTGTAATATGCCAGATTCATCCATAGAACCCTGAATTTACAATGTCGGGAGGATTAATGAACTCAGTGAATACAGGAACCATAATGGCAGGAACTGATATGACCATAGAGCAATTAAAAAAGCGCGCCAACTACATGCGCGGACTAAACCTGGTGTCTTTATGCTGTGCCGGATCAGGACATTCCGGTGGTACTCTGTCGATGATGGATCTACTGGCCGCCCTCTATCTGAGAGTAGCCAAACACGATCCCAAAAAACCGGATTGGGATGATCGTGATCGTATCGTCTGGTCGGCCGGTCACAAAGCTCCGGCTCTTTATGTTTCGCTGGCTGTCTCCGGTTATTTCCCGGAAGAGGAACTGGCCAAATTACGGGCTCTCGGAGCGCCCTATCAGGGCCATCCACATTGGCGCGATTTACCTGGTGTGGAAATGTCCGCCGGATCGCTGGGGCAGGGATTTTCGGTTGGAATAGGCATGGCTCTGGCAGCCAAGCTGGACAAGAAAGACCACAAAATATATATCATCTCTTCCGACGGCGAGCAACAGGAAGGCTCTATGTGGGAAGCAGCCATGTGCGCGTCCAATTTCAAACTTAACAACTTGATAATGATTCTGGACCGCAACCATCTGCAGATTGACGGACGCACCGAGGATGTGATGAAACTTGAGCCGCTGGCTGACAAATATCGTGCCTTTGGCTGGGAAGTTATTGAAATAGATGGTCATGATATGGAACAGATTGTCCCGGCTTTGGAAAAAGCTCGCGATAACACCGGCGACAAGCCGATCTGTATTCTGGCCACGACCATCAAGGGCAAAGGCATCAGTTTTATGGAAGATGTCGCCGGCTGGCACGGCAAGTCGCCGAATCGCGAAGAGCTGGACAAAAGTCTGGTTGAGCTTGGCCTTACCGATACTTTTGATGTGCAGAAATATTTTAAATCAATCAATGACTATCAAGTTAAAGTCGAGACCGGGCTAACCACCAAGATGCCGAAATATTCCCGCGATTACTGGTGGAACACAGGTGATAATATGAAAGCCGAGATGGATCCGACCCGTAAAGGGATGGGCCGTGCTCTCGACGAATACGGCGATGACGAACGCATCTGCTGTATAGGGGCCGACATCTCCGGCTCGATCACCATTTCCAATTTTTACGACAAGCACCCGGAACGGCTGAACCGCTGGTTCTCGGTCGGGATTGCCGAACAGGGTGGCACGACTGTAGCCGCCGGACTGGCCCGGGAAGGGAAAATTCCGGTTTTCGGTACTTACGGCGTTTTCTCCTCGGCCCGAAACCTCGATCAGCTGCGGGTTTCCGTGGCCTATGCCAAATTGAACGTGCTTATTGTCGGAGCTCATGGCGGTGTATCGGTTGGACCTGACGGGGCGACTCATCAGGAACTGGAATCTCTGTTCCAGATGTGTGGTATGCCGAATATGAATGTCAGCGCTCCCTGCGACTCGGTCGAGGTCAAGAAGGCGACCCGGGGACTGCTCTTTGAAGTCGTTGGACCGAAGTATCTCCGTTTTGCCCGCGAAGCCACACCGATTATCACAACCGAGGAAACTCCTTATATTTTCGGTAAAGCAAATATATTCCGTTATCGGGGTGAAAAGGAAAATTTCATCGACGCCTTTGATGTCTGTCTGGCCGAAAACTATAAAGATGAAAAAGAAGATTTGACGCTTATCGCTTGCGGTCCGGAAACGGCCGAAGCCTGCCGGGCGGCTTGGATTCTGAAGGAGGAATTCGGGCTGGAAACACGAGTTGTCAACCTGCACACGATCAAACCTCTTGACCGTCAAGCCATTATCCGGGCTGCAGTGGAAACCGGGGCCATTCTTACTTGTGAAGAGCATCAGGTCGGCGGTATGGGCAACTGGATAGCCTCAACCGTGCTTTGCGACACGGCTCTGGCCGGAAAGAGAATCCATTTTGATATGCTTGGCGTTCAGGATCGCTTTGGCGAATCTGGAAAATCGTGGCAATTAATAAAAGAATTTGGACTGTCGGCAGAACATATCGCCGAAAAGGCCAAGAAACTTGTAGATAACCGGTAGATAGAATAAAGGGTTCAAGGCATGAAGTTTGCAAAAAGAATGTCTCGCTTGGGCACTGAATCCGCTTTCGAAATCCTGGCTCGAGCTCAAAGGCTGGAAAGAGAGAAGGGGATTGAGGTGGTTCATCTGCAAATCGGTGAACCAGATTTTGATACGCCCAGGAATATACGAGATGCTGCCATCGCTGCTATCAACGATGGATTCACTCATTACACCGCTCCGGCCGGCATGCCGGATGTCCGTGCGGCCATCTCGGAGTACTACGCCAAACTCCGCGGAGTGACTTATGATCCCGATCAGATCGTGGTTACGCCCGGAAGCAAAGAAATCATGTACTCGCTTATAATGATGCTGGTCGAAGATGGCGACGAAGTGATCTATCCCGATCCTGGGTACCCTATCTACAAATCGGTTATCGACTATTCCGGCGCCAAAGCCGTACCTATTCCGCTGCGCGAGGAAAATGAATTCCGGCTGGATATTTCCGAATTGGAGAAACTGATTACCTCCAAAACCAGGATTCTGATTATCAACAGTCCTCAGAATCCGACTGGAGGCGTCTTAACCCACGATGACGTCGAGCGTATTTATAGACTGGCCTGCGATCATGATTTCCTGATTATGACCGACGAGATCTATTCGCGCATCATCTATGACGTTGAATACGCTTCGATTTCACAATTCGACGGTAAGCAGGAACGGGTGATCGTTATGGACGGTCTCTCCAAAGTCTATGCCATGTGTGGCTGGCGGTTGGGTTGGGGCCTAATGCCCAAAGCATTGGCCCAGGGCGTCATCCGTATGCAGACCAATATAACATCCTGTGCCACTTCTTTTGTCCAAAAGGCGACGATTGAGGCGTTGAGTGGTGATCAAACCGATCCCGGGAAAATGGTCACGGAATTCCGTAAACGGCGCGATGTCTTCATCGAAGGACTCAATCAGATTGAGGGCTTCTGCTGTACCAAACCGCATGGCGCATTCTATGTCTGGCCAAATATCAAAAAAACAGGCTGGAAATCACTCGAGTTGTCCGAATATCTGCTTAATGAACTGGGTATAGCCGGGTTATCCGGGACAGCATTTGGGGCAGAGGGCGAGGGTTATCTACGTTTCTCCTACGCCAACTCGATCGAAAACATTTACAAAGCTATCAATCGACTCAAAGAGGCGATGCCTGCCCTGCTTAAGGCGCCGGTTAAAAGCAACTAAGCGGTCGCATAAGCCATAAATAGAAAAGTCGGAACCGGTTTTAACCGGTCCCGACTTTTTTTATTCATCATATTCTATAATCGAATTACTGGTTGGCTTTACGGAAGGTTTCCATAAACTCGCCAGCCTTTTTAACACCTTCAAGCGGCATAGCGTTGTACATGGAAAAACGGACACCACCGACAGAACGATGACCTTTGATACCGACAAAGCCGGATTCTTTGGCTTCGGCGATAAATGCCTTTTCCATATCTTCGTTAGGGAGACGCATGGTGACGTTCATCCAGCTACGACTGGCAGTTTCGGCGGTGCCTTTGAAGAAATCGGGATGCTCGTCCATCAGGCCATAAATGATATCCTTCTTGGTCCGATTGATCTTTTCCACCGCTTCCAGACCGCCCTGACCCTTAATCCACTCCAAAACCAGTTTCATGATGTAAATACCGAAAGAGGGAGGAGTATTGAAAAGTGATTTCTTCTCGACATGGGTTTTGTAGGAATGCATAGTCGGCAGGCCAGTTTTGCATCGAGCCAACAAGTCGTCACGGATAACACCCAAAGTGACGCCTGACGGGCCGAGGTTCTTCTGGGCCCCGGCGTAGATGTAGGAGAATTTGCTGTAATCGATTCTGCGCGAGGCTATATCGGAAGACATGTCACAGATTAAAGGAACATTACCGGTATCAGGAAACTGATGATACTGTGTGCCCTTAATGGTGTTGTTGGAAGTGATATGCAGGTAAGCGGCGTTGTCAGGATAGGTGATTTCAGCCGGAGCGGGTATATGGGTAAAGCCGGCGTCTTTGGAAGAGGCAGCCAGATGCATCTTGCCTTGTATCTCACATTCCTTGATGGCCTTGGTTGACCAGGTGCCGGTATCGACATAGGCTCCCACCTGATCGGGACCGAGGAAATTCATCGGGATCATGGCGAATTGTGATGATGCCCCGCCGGTCAGGAACATTACCTGGAAATTATCACCCAGGCCCAAAAGTTCCTTAACCAGAGACATAGCCTCATTGTTGATGGCATCGAATTCGGGAGAGCGGTGCGAGCTTTCCATGATCGACATGCCGGAGCCGCGATAGTCGAGTAATTCCTCATGGACGATTTTGAGTACGTCCAGAGGCAGAGTCGAGGGACCGGCGTTGAAGTTGAAGACTCTATGGGTCATTCTATTTATATCTCCTTGTTTGCGTTTACTTGCCGTGGAACTCGGCGACATATTTCCCGATTAAATCGTCGATAATCTCGCCAATGCGTAACAGGTTTTCCTTGGTCGAGGCGCCGATATGCGGGGCCATGATGACATTGGGCGCATTCAAAAGCGGCGAGTTTTCCGGGGGATCGCTATACCAGACATCGGTGGCGAACCCGGCCAGTTTTCCACTTTTAAGCGCTTCAACAACATCTTCCTCAACTACGCATTTACCACGCCCGCTGTTGATCACAAAAGCGCCGTCTTTGCAACCGGCCAGAGATTCTTTATTGATTAACCCGTTAGTCTCTTCGGTCAAGGGCATATTCAGGGAAATATAGTCAGACTCACCCAATAGTTCCTTGATATCGCTTTTCATTTCGGCCACATTTGATTTTTCCACGAAAGGATCGTAAGCGATAACGGACATGCCGAAGGCCTTGGCTCGCTGGCCAATTTCGGTTCCGATTCGGCCCATGCCCAGAATACCCAGTTTTTTGCCATAAAGTTCAGTGCGCTTGAGCTCCTTTTTCATCCATTTGCCGTCATGCATGGTATGGTCGGCCTTAGGTAGATGATTGGGCAAGGCGATCATAAGGGCAAATGCCAGTTCGGCCACGGCGATGGAAGAAGCTGCTGCTGTATTGTGAACGATGATCCCTTTTTCCTTGGCGTAGTCGAGGTCCACATTGTCCAGTCCAACACCGCCGCGGATAACCAGTTTCAGCTTGGGTGCGGAATCGATGTATTCTCTGGTAACTTTGGTCTTACTGCGGATCAAAACGACTTCGACATCAGCCAGACGGCTCTTGTCGTCGGTGACCTCACCATACTTTTTCAACTTACCGGGAAGACCGGCGTCGAACGCATCGGAAAGTAATATCAACATATTATACCACCTTGTCTCTGTTATTCGGTTAACATGTTTACAACCATGCCACTTCTAAGTTTCGGCTCAAACCACGTCGATTTCGGCGGCATTACCTCGCCGGCATCGGCTACGTCAAGAAGCTGTTGTATTGAGGTTGGATATAGTGAAAAAGCAATTCTAAATTTCTTGGAATCAACCAGTTTGACCAATTCCTTGGTACCGCGAATTCCTCCGATGAAGTCAATCCGTTTGTCGGTTTTGGGATTGTCGATACCCAGAATCGGAGAGATCAGATTGTCGGCCAAAACCGAGGTATCAATTGATCCGGTAACACTGGCCGAATCGAAACTATCCGGGCGAGCAACCAGTTTGTACCATTTGCCCTCAGCATACAGGCCAAAATGATGAATTGTGTCGGGGGTAATCTCGCCTTCAACCGGTGTAATTTCAAATTTCTCGGCCGCTTTTTCCAATACCTGATCGAGCGACATATTATTCAATTCGGTGATCACTCGATTATAGGGGAGGATGTTCAGTTCGCGGTCGGCGAACAGGACATTGAGGAAAAAGTTATACGGTTCTTCGCCGGTATGATCGGGATTACTTGCGCGTTGGCGGCGACAGATTTCGGCCGCCGCGGCACTGCGATGATGACCGTCAGCGATGTATAATTCTTTCATGGCCGCGAAGGCGTCGATAATTTCCTTTATCGCATCATCCCGGTCGATCACCCAAAATTCATGGCGAATGCCATCGTCGGCCACAAAATCTGTGGTCGGGGAACTGCCCATGATCTTTTTGAACTGGCTGTCAATTTGATCATTGTGTTTGAAAGTGGAAAACACGGGTCCTACTTGCGCCTCGAGAAAGGAGATATGGTTGGCTCGATCACTAACCTTCTCCGGACGGGTATGTTCATGCTTTTTAATCAACCCCTGATTATATTCTTCGACCGAGGTCAGCGTGGCCAGCCCGGTCTGACTTTTGCCGTTCATAGTCAGACGATACAGATAAAAAGCCGGTTTTTCCTCGCGCAACATCATGCCTTCCGTATGCAGGCGATTCAGGTTTTCCTTGCCCCGGCGATAAACTTCTTCGCCGTAAGGATCGGTGCTTTCATCAAATTCGAGTTCGGCCTTATTTACGCGCAGAAAGGAATTGGGATTGTTCAGGGCTATCATTCGCGCTTCCTGTGCGCTTAAGACATCGTATGGAGGTGAGGCCACTTCGGCGGCCGCTTCCGGCCGTGGCCGAAGTCCTCGGAAAGGTCGAACTGTTGCCATCTATAACCTCACTTTCACAATCGTCATTTGTGAATATTTTCACAACCGAGTAAATATAATACGAAATTCGAGAAATTCAACAGAAATCGGCGTTACTGTTCAGAAAAAGTGACCAATATCAGTACTTCCTCAGATCGGTTTTTTATTGCCCTGAACCAGGTTAAGGGGTATAGATCAGATATGCAATATGGTATTATCAAAATTCCGGTCACCGATTTGAGATCCGGTCCCGATTCAGCCCAAGAAAGATTAAGTCAAGCTCTTTTCGGGACTCCGGTGAAGATCGGTTCGACACAAAAAGGCTTTTCCCGAGTTGTTCTGCCGGAAGGTTACAGGGGCTGGTGCCGCAGTGGACATATTGAGCCGGTAACAAAAAATCGATTGGCCCAATATGCCAAACGACGGAAAATTCGCGTTAAGGCTGCATCCGTCCGGGTACGCGGCCCGGTTTACGGCCCGAAGGATCAATTCCTGCTTTATTTGGGGACGGAACTGATTGTCAGCTCCAGCGCGGGAGAAACTCGTTTTGAGATGCCCGGCGGAGGCATGGTCAGGATCAGCCAAAGTGCCCTGAAAATGCAGGTAGGCAAAAACCGGAAAATCAGCGGAAGAATAATAATAAATACAAGTCGGATTTTCCTTGGAACACCATATCTATGGGGTGGAATCAGTCCGGCCGGTATCGATTGCAGCGGATTGGTGCAGATGGTTTACCGTTTTCATGGATTGGAACTGGCTCGCGATAGCCGTGATCAGCGACGGGAGGGCATTGCCGTGAAACGCGATTCAGTTAGAGCCGGTGATTTACTCTTTTTCCCCGGTCATGTGGCCCTCTCCTGCGGCGGAAATAGATTTATTCATGCCTCGGCTCAGAGAGGTATGACAGTCATCGATTCCTTCGATTCCGAAGCGCCGAATTATCGTCCCGATTTGGACCGTGGCTTCGAATTCGCCCGCAGGATAATTCCATGACCTGCAAGCTGATGCCTATCGACCTGACGCTTATCCGTGAATTTGTCGTGGCCGGAGGCCGGACCCGGCAAAAGAGAAATTATGTAGTCATTCTTAATGATCTCGGACTGGGTGAAGCGGCCGGATCGGTGCATTATGGGGCTTCGGCCGAGAAGATCGAAAGCGATTTGATCAAGGCAATTTCGGGCATATCGAAAAATATGGAATCGAGCGATTTAGACAAATATTTATCGGACATTGAAAAAGAAATTTGCCCACCGGCCATGTGCGCCTTATCCACCGCCTGGCATGACTATAAATGCAAATCTCATGGCCAGGGGCTTTATGCAGATTTGGGTTTACCTCGGCCCTATCCGAAAAAGACTTCAATTACGGCTTCGGTCGGGGACCGGCTTGAACTGGAAAGACTGATTGCAGCCGAGTACGGAATTGTCAAAGTCAAGATGGATGCTGATACGGATGATTGCCGGGAAGTAATCAGGCTTATTTCATCAAGCGAAGATACAAGGTTTCGTATCGACGCCAATGGAAGTTGGACAACTGACGATGCTAAAAAGATTATCGACCAATTGCCTGTCGATAGAATCGAACTGATCGAACAGCCTTTTGCCGCCGATGACAAGAAGGCCTGGCTGAAATTAAGAGAAATGTCTGACATACCGCTTTTTATGGATGAATCGATTGTAACAGCCGATGATATGGAAAAGGCATCCAATTATATAGACGGAGTGAATATCAAGATTCAAAAATCGGGGCGACTGGAAACGGCAGTGGAGGCGATGAGGACGGCCCTGAAATTGAATCTAAGAATAATGCTCGGCTGTATGATTGAATCTTCGGTGGGCATCGCCGCCGCATATAATCTTTCGGGCCCGGTTGATTACATAGATCTCGATGGCAGGCTGTTGGTCGAGGGTGATCCGTTTACCGGACTTGAATACTCCGATGGGTTATTGAATACTATTGATGGGTATGGTCATGGTGTATCGCTGGCATAGACATTTTATGGGTCTGGTTGTATTTCTCCTGCTTGGTGTTGTCGTGGAAGCTGGTGAACTGAATCTCAATGTCGTCTATCCTAAATCGGATCAAAACCTTCCGCCCGTCGATTCAACTTTTATTTTCGGTTCGGTTGAACCGGGAGCGCATTTATCGGTTAACGGTCATCCGGTTGATGTCCATAAAGGCGGAGGATGGCTGGCTTTCGTGCCGATTAATCCGGGATCATTCGAATTTGAAGTTCGGGCTGAGAAAGATGGGCTGATCGATTCTGTGACAGTACCGGTCAATCTACCGCCGCTCCCTTTTATTTCAATCGATAGTCTCTATTTTGTGCCGGGTTCATTTCATCCCTCCAGAACTCTATGGGTCAGACCCGGTGATGAAATTGAAATTTCCTTACGGGGAGCGCTTTATAACGGCGCTTTCTGTGTAATTGAGCCGGTCGGCGACACTGTCTTTATGAGACCTGGTACTCCCAAGGCATATTATGGTGAAGCTAACGCTTTTAAGAAAGACTCTCTTGGCCTCCGCCTGATCCCGGATTCCATGCTTTATCGCGGTCTATATCGAGGCTTCTATATTATTCCTGAAGCAGAAGCAGATAGCCTGAAACTGATTCATCATATGCATCCGCCATTATTTGGCGACCCCGGCTATTTAATGCGGTTTTTCGAAACCGGCAACTTCCCCATAAATTACACTTTTCCAGACAGCCTCAGGCCGATGCTGGTTGATACTTCACAAGTCGATATCATGGTCCTCGATCCTAATGGGCATTTGTTTGCGGAAACGAAAGACAGCCTGACCATTATTAGAACCGGACCGGGGAAGGGATACTTGTGCATCCATCAGCCAGCCGGAATCAAAGCCCCGATAATCGGTCGTGATGGACAATGGATAAAACTTCAGCTTTCTGAATTTCAGCAGGGTTGGGTTCGAGACACGTCAGTAGTAATTCATGAATTGCCGGAAGAAACTCCGCCGCACTCGTATATCAGCCGGTTGGCCACCGAAAACTATCAGGATCATGTCCGGGTTACCGCATCCACTTCTGACAGGCACGCTTTCCGGGTGGTGGAAAATATTCGTGAAAAGTCAATTACAGTGTATCTGTATGGCGCCGATTCGGATACCGATTGGATACGGTATGATAGCAGCGATGACCTGATTGATCATATAGTCTGGTTTCAAGATGAGCCGGGTGTGTATGGTTTAAAGATCTATCTTAACGAGGAAAATATTTGGGGCTACGACGGCTATTACGTTGATAACCAATTTCGACTTGATATCAAGAAAGCCCCTCGGTATGATACGGAAATTTCGGAAATTCGCTTTGTGATTGACGCGGGGCATGCACCCGACCTGGGCGCCGTGGGTCCAACCGGATTGACCGAGAAAGAAGCCAATCTGGCCATTGCCCTTCGCCTGAAAGAGGAGCTTGAAGGGTATGGCGCCGAGGTTGTCCTTACTCGAGGAAACGATACGACGCTGCCGTTGTACGACCGTCCCAAAATAGCGGTGCGCGAGAAGGCCGATATTTTTATTTCTATCCACAACAATGCGCTTCCCGATGGAAGAAATCCTTTTGTCAACAATGGTGTTTCGACCTATTATTATCATCCTCACTCCCAGCCGCTGGCCAATGCCGTGCAAGGGGCTATGGCCCGCAATCTGGGATTGAACGATTTTGGCTCATATTACGGCAATCTGGCCGTCAATCGGCCGACACAATACCCAGCCATTTTGGTGGAATGCGCCTTTATGATGATCCCGGAACAAGAGGCACTGCTTAGAACGGCCAAATTCCAAAGGAAAATCGCCCAAAGCATCGTGGAAGGGATCGAGGATTTCTTGCGAGGCCGCCCTCTATCCGATTGGGACCGGCAACAAATGGAATCCTACGGTCGCGAGAAATAATTATAGAAGACCATTCCCAGAAATTCATATTATCATCCACCGTTATTGACATCGACACATTTTATATCTTATATGCATTGAGCAAAATCAAAATAACACCGGTTATGGGGAGAATGTACTTTTAAATCATGAACATCTGGTCGTCCAATCTCGGTGAATTTCTGGCGCTCTTAACAGCGGTTACGTGGGCCATCGGAGTCATTTTTTTCAAAAAAAGCGGCGAAACAGTTCATCCCCTAAGCCTGAACCTGTTCAAGAACCTCTTGGCCGTCATTTTGGTAATTCCAACCGTGATGATTATGGGCGAATCGCTCACCCGGTCGGCGTCGACCAACGATTATCTTTT
The DNA here is from genome assembly GCA_024231695.1 of FCB group bacterium. Taxonomy (GTDB): domain Bacteria; phylum Zixibacteria; class MSB-5A5; order GN15; family JAAZOE01; genus JAAEQF01. Next base: position 960 of record JAAEQF010000083.1, on the reverse strand, counting down.
ACTATTAATTAGTGGTGCTTTGGGAATTGGGATTGCCGACACGCTGTTTTTCAAAAGCCTTAATCTTCTTGGCGCAGGTCTCTCGGCAGTGGTAGATTGTCTGTATAGTCCTTTTGTCATCGGCATGTCGATGATCTGGCTGGGCGAAAGGCTGACGTTTTTACAGATTATCGGCGTTTTGTTAATTCTGTCGGCAGTTTTAACTGCGACTCATCGTAAGGGTAGCGGCCATTTGTCACGCCGCGATTTATGGCTGGGATTGTTCTATGGTGCGCTGGCAATGGCGACCACTGCCGTCGGAATTGTTATCGCCAAGCCACTACTCAATAATTCCCCCCTCCTGTGGGTGACCGAAATCAGATTACTGGGAGGAATCGCCGTTCTTATTACTGTGTTGGCCTTTCATCCGCGTCGTGTAGCGATATTATCCACATTGCGTAACAGACAAGGATGGAAGTACACTTTATCGGGGTCATTTATTGGTACTTATATGGCGTTAATCTTCTGGCTGGGAGGGATGAAATATACTCAGGCGTCAATCGCCGCCTCTCTCAACCAAACCAGCAATATCTTCATCTTTATTTTTGCCGCTGTCTTTCTTCGCGAACCGATCAATCGCCAGCGAGTAATCGGCATCATACTCGGTGTGGCCGGAGCATTTATCATTACATTTTCCTGAAAACCTCGATACAATTGTCTAAAAGAACACCCATCAGGCAAGAAGCCTCGGGATTCCGAGGCTTCTCGATTCTCTAACGATGTCAGGTCAGGATGGCAAAGGGGATTAATTTCACCATCACGGATGTTTTTTTATTTGGTTATGGATTGGAAAGCGGGAAATCCCAATTGGGATTTCCCACTTTCATAAACCATATCTACCTCACCAATTAAGGTGTAGGAGGATGTGTGTCATCGTTTCTGCATGGCCACCAGGTGCCCAATTCGGGCTCTTCGGTATTT
>JAAEQF010000082.1 GCA_024231695.1 FCB group bacterium | reverse complement strand
GACCTGAGTATCTCTTTAAATACTTTTATAAACGGCCAGGTCGATTTACTGACGTCCACCAGAAGAATCAACGTCAGGCTTTCATACTCCACCCGTCTCCAACTCATTATATCCTGAGCCGTAATTTCCACTTTTCGTTCGAATCGGTTATAATTACCGTTGGAGAACGCGTTGATAATCGTCTGCAAGGGCGCGATAGCGCCGTCTCCCTTGACATATTTGACAATGCGAACATGGCGGCCTGTGGTTTGTGATGAGACCGAAGTGCGTCTTTTACTACCTTTGGCTGAACGCACCCTTGATTTCCGAAAACTGCGCAGGAGTTTAAAAAAGGAATCCCGGGCCGAGGCATAAAGGCTTTCCAGCGATGGAAACAACTGACCTTCCAAAAGTTCGGGATGCGGTATATTGAGTTTTACATCAGGGCGGGTGTCATCAAGCGACCGAGGTATTGACGAAGCGTATTCGACAGATGATTTGGAGGTAGGTTTTTTGGCTTTTTCGGGGCGAGCGCTATCGTTTACTTTTTTTTTACACCGGATGAGTCTTCCGGGCTTGTCGCTTCAGCATCCGGATCCTCTAACTCATCGGTGACAAAATCATCGGCGTCTTTGTTGATATCGCCGGAACCACTGGTAAATATCTTTTTCTCCCCGGTCTCGGATTTCCTCGACTTTGAATCTATCAACGTTTTGGAGAAAGCTTCCTTGATTTCCTCGGCCGTCGGCGGTTCCAATAGACCTCCGTCGCGAGTACGGTGCGGCAGGGCCAATTCGGCTGCCAACAGAATATCTTCCTCGATTACCTCCAGGCGTCGGTCGATGGCGGCGATAGTCAGGGCCATTTTGACAATCACAATATCAGGACGCTGGCCGTCAACTTTCAAAGCTCCGCAGGCTTCGGCGATGGCATAGAGGAACGGTTCGTCAAGTGTCACCCGAGCGAGTAGTTCGCGGGCTTTAAGAATAATGCGGCCGATAGCTTTCTCGTCTTCTCCGAACTGGCGGTCGAACTCGTCTGGATTGTTTTCATACAGGAGGTTTCTTTTGACAATCTCCACCCTCTGATCGGGATCGTTGATCGATTCTACTTTGACACAAATGGGAAAACGGTCCAAAATCTGGGGTCGAAGTTCGCCCTCTTCGGGATTCATCGTCCCGGCCAAAATGAATTCATCCGGATGAGAAATCGAAATGCCTTCCCGTTCGATCGTGTTCCAGGGCAAGGCGGCGGCATCGAGAATATCATCCACCAGATGATCGGGCAAAAGATTGACTTCATCGACATAAAGAATATTGCGATTGGCTTCGCCCAAAAGTCCGACCTGGACTTTCTTCCGGCCGCTGGTCAGCAGGCTTTCAATGTCAATACTGCCGATTAGACGGTCCTCGGTACAACTCAAAGGAAGATTGACGATGCGCATTTTCCTGCTCACCGACTTGATCTCTTCTCTTTCCCGGCAGAGAGTGCAGAAACTTTCCGGCTTCTTTGGATTGCAATTAAAATCACAACCATCGACGGCATCGTATGCGGGTAAAATCGTTTCAAGGGAATGAACCATGGTGCTTTTACCGGTGCCTTTCGGCCCGCTGATGAGCACACCACCTATTTGCGGATTGACGATGTTGGCCAGAAAAGCGGTTTTGAATTTTTCCTGTCCGACAATGGCCGAAAACAAAAATGGTCGTTTGTGAAAGTCCATTTATTTCCCTGCTTGATTCGCCAGGATTAGAAACTAACCATTAATACTTTTCTTTATATACGTATGTCAAGCCTTAAAAGATGCAGTTTCCGGATTGCTCGCCCTTTATACCGCGGAGAATATCTCGATTTGCTCGACAAAGATATTATGTTGAATTCGATATAGAGATATCCTATCTTTATTTAAAGGCCGGCTGACAACATAAATTATAACGGCGAGGTTTCCATGAGACGATCATATCAAGATTCAATTTCAAGCCGGTGCCTGATCTTGGCATCTGTTTTTATCATGGCCTTTTCCATTCCTGTGCTTTCGCAGGAGGCGGTCAATGGTGAGGCCGGCATCAATGAGATTATCAACGAACTGATCATGACCCATGGCGAGAACGAAAGATTACGCATCGAAAAATGCGTTCGTCAGGTAGCCCGCTTTTGGCAGACAAAAGACGGCACACCCGATGAATTTGCTCGATTTTGCCGGGAAAACTACATCTCGGATCCGGTGCTTTTACAACAAACGGCCGACCGCTATGAATCGACGCTGGCCGGTGTTTATGGGCATTTCGCCGAAATGAGCCGCTATCATCTTTCCTGGAATCTGACGGTAGATACCGGACCTCTTTTGCCGATCGATTATGTTTTTGCCCGTTATTCTCCTTCGGCTCATCTGGCCGAAGACATGTTCAAGTCCAAAATCGCTTTCATCGCCCTCTTGAATTATCCGCAATACTCCCTCGAAGAGCTTTTGGCCGATGGACCGACGTGGACGAGAGACAAATGGGCCCAGGCTCGTTTGGCTGACAACTTCACGGCGCGGATACCGGCAGATATATCCCAACAAAACTCCGACGCCTATGTAGCCGCCAGCACCTACATCAGTGATTACAATATTTTCATGCATCATCTTCAAACCACCGACGGCCGTCGTCTATTTCCCGAGGGAATGCGGTTGGTTACACATTGGAATCTCCGCGATGAACTAAAATCACAGTACGCCGAACCAGACGGTCTGGAACGGCAGGAGATGATTTATAACCTGATGAATAAAATTATCAGCCAGGAAATCCCCGAAGCGGTAATCAACAACCCGGCCGTGGATTGGAATATGACAACCAATGGGGTGACCAATTCGCCCATAGACGATGGTCCCCCCCGCAAAGAATGGGAAAGCGCCGGCCAACCGGGTGATGCAGTCGATAATACGCGGGAACAGGATGATCGCTACCGGCACTTACTGAACGGTTTTTACGCCCAGCAAAGAGTCGATGACTTTTACCCCGATCTGCCAACATTGATGGACCGGCGGTTTAAACGGGGCCGGGAAATGCTGGAAGAAGAGGTTGAGAAGATTTTAAAATCGGTGGTCGGAGCAGAGGTCAATAAGAAAATCGGCCGCCTGATTGAAAAGAGGCTGGGGCGTAAACTGCGTCCATTTGATATCTGGTATGACGGCTTCAAAGCCCGCTCCGGTATCGGGCAGGAGAAACTGGACAGCATCGTCGGGGCCAAGTACCCGACGGTCGAGGCCTTTCAGGCCGACTTTCCCCGCCTCCTGCAGCGCCTGGGATTCGATGAAACCACAGCGGCCTTTTTGCATTCTCGCATTCAAATCGACCCCTCGCGCGGCATCGGCCATGCCTCGGGACCCGGCCGGAAGGCCGACAAAGCTCGGTTGCGTACGCGCGTCGGAGAAACCGGCATGAATTACAAAGGCTACAATATTGCGATTCATGAGTTCGGTCATAATGTCGAACAAGTGTTATCGCTGAATAAAGTCGATCATACGCTTTTGCGAGGCGTTCCCAATACCGCTTTCACGGAGGCATTCGCATTTGTCTTCCAATCCCGCGATCTCGAATTGCTTGGTTTGAAAAACGATAACCCTCAGGCCGATGAACTTAAACTGTTGGATGATTTCTGGGGAGTTTATGAAATCAGCGGCGTGGCCCTGGTTGATATGAAAGTCTGGAATTGGATGTATGCTCATCCGGAAGCAACGCCGGAAGAGTTGAAAGTAGCCGTGATCGATATCGCCAAAAATATATGGAATGAGTATTTTTCCCCGGTTTTTGGCGTGAGGGACATTGAACTGCTGGCTATCTATTCGCATATGATTTCCAGCCGTCTTTATCTGCCGGATTATCCGATCGGAAGTATTATTGAATTCCAGATCGAAGATTATCTCAAAACTGGTAACCTGGCCGAAGAAATGGAGCGAATGTGCGTCATGGGTTCGGTGACCCCTGACTTGTGGATGAAAAACGCGGTCGGCGGACCGATATCCACGGCTCCATTTATCCAAGCCGTGGAAAAGGCCGTGCAGGTTTTGGACAAATAAGTTTGTTTATTAACGAGTAAAAAGGCCGGTTCACGTATGAACCGGCCTTTTCTTATAAAACCATCTCCCCCGCCATGAATGCATCTCAGCACCAAAAACAGGCGATGCCTGTGTGAGGCTAGCGAAGTGAGCCGAACCAAAAACAGGCGATGCCTGTGTGAGGCTAGCGAAGTGAGCCGAGCCAAAAACAGGCGATGCCTGTGTGAGGTTAGCGAAGTGAGCCGAACCAAAAACAGGCGATGCCTGCTATTTCTTGGGCATTTAGAGCGGGATACGAACTAAAATTGTGCGTGCAGTCTTGACCTGATTTCCCGCTTTTAACCTAAGTCGTATGTACGTAATGGATTCAACCCGTTGGCATGAGGCTTGCTTTACTATTGTTCAGGTTTATGGACATTGCTTTGGATAAGGAGGATTTTGTGCATTTACGAATTAATAACAGACTAAGCGGAGTTTTTGTCGCCTTTATGATTGTGGCCCTATGCAGCCAGGATGCCACTGCTTTGACTATTCGCAAGAAAACCAATCGCCGGGTGGTCGAGACGTCACAGCCCTGGTCGTTTCAGATAGCTCTCGATGAGAATATGGAAGAGGATGATTTTCACGGTTTTCGTCTTTCATTGGCCAGACAGTATTCATCATCGGCAGCGATACGTTTCAATCTTGGTTTCGAGGGTCGAGATGTTAATAGCGGAATCACCAGTATTCATTTTACCGATGGTCATGTTTTTGAATTTCAGGATGACCGCGACTTCGACCTGACTGGTGTTAACCTGTCGATTCAGTTTCTGGCCTATCCCCGCCCGGACGGAAAAGTTCGCTTCTTCTGGGGCGCCGGCCCAAGATTGAGCATTAATGAAGCCGAACCGGATAATGTCTTTTTCTACGACCATAACTTCTCATTCAGCGGGTACGATGAATTGTATTACAACGATTTCACCCGCTTGGGGCTTGGTGTGGAAGGCACTTTTGGGCTGGAAATGTTTTTGGGAAGAAATGTCAGCCTACTGGCTGAACTCGGGTTTACTCTTCAGAACGAATGGTATCTTTTTGAATACGATTATTATGATGATTTCGGCTTCTTGCGCTCGGAAGTAGAAAGCTTTGACGATGGCGTTCACTTCGACGGTTCGCGGGTAAAACTCGGATTGGCAGTTTATTTCTAATCAACCGACAATCGACCATCGATATCATTACTGAGGTTTTGGAGTCGGCGGCCGGTCCAATTCCTCTCTCAAAGCTTTGGCGATGACATCGAGGGTAAAAGGCTTTCGTAGAAATTGGACGACGCCCATTTTTTGCAAAGCTGTAACGCGGCCGGTGACCGAAAAGCCACTGACGATTATGGCTTTTTGCTGAGGATGATATTTGATTATTTCCTGAAAAGTATCCAGTCCGTCGAAATCGTTTTCCATAATCATATCCAGAACGACCATATCAGCCTTGCTTTTGGATAAATAGTTTACGGCTTCCCGCCCATTATCAGCGGTGTTGACCGAATAACCCAGGCTGGTCAATAGATCGAACGTTAGCTCCTGCTGTTCTTTGTCGTCGTCAACTACCAGAACGGTTTCACTGCCGCGCCAATCCTGATCGGCCAGTTCTTCTTGCAGAGCGTCCTGCTCGGTCACTGGAAAATACAGGATAAATTCGGTGCCCTTGCCTACTTTGGAAACAATATCGTAATATCCCCCATGATCCTTGATGATACCATAAACGATAGCCAAACCGAGACCGCTACCGCTGGCGCCCATTTTTTTCTTTGAATAATACGGTTCGAAAATCCGCTTGATATCCTCTTCAGCGATTCCTTCTCCTGTATCGCGCACACTTAAAAGAGCATATTCGCCGGACTTTATTTTATCGTATCCATCCGCAAGTCGTTTGAGTATTTTCCCGGAAGTTTCGATAGTCAGTTCACCATTATCGGGCGTAGCATCAAATGCGTTCACAATCAGATTCATTATTACTTTGGAGAGATGGCAGGTCGAACCCATAATATTATTCAATTTAGGATCACGCTTGATGATCAACTTGGTTCCGGGATTGTCTTCCTGCAATTTCAGGCAATTGGGTGATTCGAGATATTCATCGACGACATCATTGAGACTGATTGGTTTCATTTCATATCGTCCGCGTCGGGCAAGAGTTAAGAGATCTCCGACGATATCAGCAGCGTTTTGGGCCGATTTTCCGATTTTCTGAATCTGAGACCGGATTTTGCTGCCCTCTGGTAGTTTCCTCAGAATCAGGTCGGGATACCCAACCAGCGGCCCAAGCATATTATTGAGGTCATGAGCCACTCCGCCGGCCAGCACACCAATAGCCTCCATTTTCTCGGCCCGGTCGAGTTTTTGTTGAAGTTGTTGCTGTTGATCCTCGGTTTCCTTGCGCTGACTAATATCGCGGGCAAAGATGCAGCAGTACTCGTCCCCTTCAAATTTGACGTAATTGATAGTTACCTCAACCGGATAATCCTCTCCGCTGATCCGCCGGTGCACTGATTCGAAGTTTAGATATTTTTCTCTCTTAATATCTTCCCAATTGATCAACAATTTACCTTCGTTATAAATTGGATCGATATCAGTTACTGACATTTTCAGTAGTTCTTCACGTGAATAACCCAGGTTTTGGCAAATTGTGTCGTTTACGTAACAAAGCTGTCCCTCTGGCGTTGACCAGAAAGTGGAATCGGAGATATGGTCGATGGAAAACTGCATCAAGCGTAGAGCTTCTTCGGCCCTGATCCGTTCGGTGATATCATCGAGAGTAATAATATAATCAGCCTGATAATCTGAATCGTCGGAAATACGACTCAAATAGGCGTCGTAAATACAAACGTTTTCACTACCCGGTGTGACCAAACCATCAATGCTCTTGCTCTTGTTTTCGGTTATGGCTTTAATAATCCGCCGGGCCCAATCACCGAAAACATCTTCTGGGAAAATATCCTCCAGGGGACGATTGACAAGAGAAATTGAACTTTCAATCTGGGCATTATGATGTTTCAGAATTCCAAGTCCGGCACTGTTTATTTTTTTTAGGCGATTATCAGCGCTGAAGGCGAAAACACCCTGACGGACATTATTGAGAATATCAAGATACCATGAGCCGAGCTTGGCCACCTCCCAGAATTGATAAGAATTGGCCACCAGCGGTATGATGGAATTAAGAAGAGTGTCGTAGAGAACAATATCGTCCGCATTCATCTGTTTGCGGGTGACTTTTTCGCCCATCCCAATTATCCCCAGCAGGGAATCGTTGTGGACCAGTGGAGATATCATGACGACGCCGTTGCTGCGAAGGATATTTGAGAAACTGCCGCATGTTTCCGGCAGGTCCAATTCCTTGGTCATACAAGGTCTATTGTTTTCAAGGAAATGACGCTCGATATCGGCCGACAAAAGCAGAGATTCCAGAAGCATATTTCCGGTGTATTTGCCGGTAGCCAAATAGGCCGGACGTTCATCGGCTGCACCTGGCCGACGCATGATGGCAAAGGCGCTGGAAACCGTGAACTGTCCGCTCAGGGTCAACAGAAGGGTATGAATCAGCTCATTAAACTCCGGCTTGTTAACAAATTGACGCGTCAATTTGGACAAGGCGTCCAAGGCGAGCAAGGGGCGCTCGATAGAACCATTCCGCGAGGTCACCTTTTCCGATTTATTTGGCGATGATGTATTCATATCAAATCTACCTGTTATTCACCGTATTTGGCAATTGCCTCAGCGGGATCCTTTGTGATGGTGAAATAATCTGTCAGGTCGAGCACATTCAGAACATGTTGCACTGTATCCTGAATACTGCAGAGGATGATGTCTCCACCCGCTTCCCGCGAAATCTCTACTGTCCCCAGGATGGAGCCGACTCCCGCGGAAGCAAGGAATTCAAGATCGCTCATGTCCACAATGATGAATACGTAGCCCCTATTCTGAGCCTCAGTAATGGCTTCCACCATTTGATGGGCATTGCTGTTGTCCAAAGTTTTACCGGGGTTGAATACAACGATTTTCTCCCCGATTGTCTGTTGGTTGACAGTCCATTCAGTCATAACGTTTATTCCCAGTGTTTTTCGATAGCCACTATATTCCGAGAGTTATCCTGACGTGTATAAGAAACTCTATCGGCCAGCTTATGAACCATGTTGAGACCGATACCGCGTTTCTGTCGCCTTTGACCGGCGAGACGCGGTTCGAGCTCAAGGTTCTGGCTGGTAATATCAAAAGGCATGCCGGAGTCGATAAATTCCAATATTATTCTCCGGTCACCCACTTTGACCGTGAATTCCATTCGATCCTTTTCGGAAATACCTGAGTGCAACCTGATATTGGTCGTCACTTCATAAAAAATAGTACGTAACTCGAACTCGGTCAATTCGGGCAACCCGCCTCCGGATAGAAAATTCATGAAATCGATCAACGCCTTATCGATGCTTTCTCTGTCTGCCGGAATATGGTCTCGGTACGAAGGACGGAGACTATTATCGAACACCGGTTTTTCGTTGCTGGTAACAGCAAACGTCCCCTCATTTGTGTACTCAAAGACATCATACAGGTCCAATACCTTCAGGACGCGAATCAAGCCGGCCGTGGGTGATTGCAGATACATGGTAATACCGTCATCGGCGCACTGCAAATGGGCCGCCCAGAGAAGATTAATATGACTGGAAGTCACAAACTCAAGGGCTGAACAGTCCATCGCAATATTCTCTTGACAATTGCGCAGAACACTCGACAACTTGTCTTCGAAATCAGTAACATTCCCTGGCGTCAATTGGGAGGGAACATTAAGACTGATATTCGGGGTTGTGTTAACATTCACGCTCAGCTTCTCCTGTTCCAACTGTTTCTTTTGCGATCAATGCCCCTGCCCATTTCATGGTCACCAAAGTGATATCGTCGTACTGATGGGCGGTATCCACAAACTCTTTATGTTTTTCTAAAACATTCGTAACCAGATCGGTCGGACTCGCTGTCCGGTTTTTCTGCAAAAGGTCAACAAACCTCTCCATTCCGAATTCCCTGCATTCAGTATCCTGCGCCTCGTTGATGCCATCAGTGTATTGAATCAGCCAGTCATTAGGAGCCAGATCGATATCGCCCGTTTCGATTCTCTGATCGAATTGTTGCGGCGGCACCATACCCAAAGGAAATCCTTTGGTCTTGAGCAATTCACTTCGGCCCAAATCGCTTCTAATCCAAACCAACGGATTATGGCCGGCCGAGGCGAAGGTGAAATGTCCGGTGCTCTTGTTAAACAAACCGAAGAACATGGTTACGAACATGCCCTTCTTGATGCTGGAGAGTAATTCCTCGTTCACTTGCGAGAGCAGTTTTGCCGGATCGGGGTTTTTGGGAGCCATCCGTCTGACTATGTCCCGGGTCAAGAGCATTACCAGCATACCGGGCAGAGATTTTCCGGAAACATCGGCCACCAGAAAACCGATATGATCATTGTCGTATTCGATGAAATCGTAATAATCGCCGCCGACTTCCAGCGCACTCTGATAGGCGCCATAAAACTCGAAGGTCGATGTCCGCGGATAGTCCCGGGGCAGAATATTGGCCTGAATTTCTCTGGCAATCTCCAACTCGCGGGATATCCGTTCCTTCTCTATCATTTCTTTCTGGGCCATATTGAGCTTGAGGCCCATAACGCGCAAAGTCTCGGCGAGGTAGCCAAACTCATTTGTGGAAGTAAGGGGAATTTCCAGGGCAATTTGGTTGAAATCGATATTTTTAAGATGATTGGTGATGATGCTTATCGGTCTTAATTTACGATGAAGTATAATCATGGTCATAGGCAAACCTAAAAACAGGATGCCGATCGTGATGGAAACCACGGTGGTAACAGCCATACTCCGGGCCTGGCCGATCAACCGAGTGGATGACGCCAGTCCCAGACGTCCCAGATTGATATTGTTCTCAGTAATCGGGACCTGCAGGTATATGGTATCACCGGCGACGACGAAGGCCTCGCCCTTTTTCAATATCTCGCCGAATGATTCAGCCCGAAGTAAAGGCATATTATCGGCCGCAATAACCCGCTTAATATCGGTGTGAGCCAGAAACAGGCCATCGTTACCGGTAACTCCGACCCAATAGACGTCCTTGTTGTCGTCGCCCAGTTTGGCGCAGATATTGTTGAGCATCAGGGCATCCGGACCATCGACCGAAAGTATATGTTTACCGGCTGGACCGGAATATGACCGGGCCTGAACCAGCAATTGTTCGACGACACTGTGGGTGGCGCTTTTGACATATTGATCGCTCAGGATAAAACCGGTGACGGTCATGATAATCAATATTGTCAGGGACATATAAAGAGAGACTTCAAGCCGTATTGATCGCTTGAATTGAGCGGTCTGAGGCCACTCTCGGGCCATCTCGCTGTTATTATTCGTGCTCATAGGACAACTCGCTAAGCTTTCTTATTTCTGCTTCAGTTCGACGGATATATCCGCTGATCTCGGAATTATCCGGGTCCAATTCGGCTGCTTTCCGCCAGATGGTGACGGCGTCAGCCAACTGGTTCCGGCCATAAAAATCCACACCGATGAATTTATAGGCATTTATCAGATATTTTCGAACGGATTGATAGTTGGGAGCCAGCCGCTGGACTGTTTCCCACTTTTCGATCGCTTGCTGTAATTCCCCGTTTTTGAAGTACTTCTGAGCCGCTTCATAGGCCAATTCCGCTTGTTTCAAAATTTCCGGGCTGATACTTTTCGGGGCAACAGGAACTACGACGGGCGATTTCTCCTGTGCACGGCGCATGTCGGCGATGATCTGCCGGCGCATCTGTAGACACCACTGATGACCGGGGAAAAGAACCAGAGCCGAATCGACGGCATAGCCGGCTTTGCCGTATTCAGCGGCGGTCTGAGCCAAAACTGCGGTTTCTTTCCAATGCTCGAATTTGATCTTCTTCAGAGCTTGTTTGACTTCACTGTCTTCCGGCACCAATTGGTTCAACTCGGTGACAATATTCAAAGCCTTGTCGACATAGCCATAGTTGAGAAGTGAATCGGACCGCCACAAACCACGGCGGATAGTCTCCACCAGAGTCGAACTTTGTTCAATGGCTGTCGTCGCCTGCTGCAAAATACCGGCTGCCTCCGCCGATGCAGGCCTCTCGCCCCGAGCCAGATTGGCCAGTTGCACGGCTGCCAGATAATCCTTTTCGTCCAGTTTGACTCGCGCCGAGTCGATATACTGACGGTAACGATTTTCACGGGATATCTCATCCACTTGATTACTAGTTTCGATCGACAGGGTAGCGATATGGAGCGTGTCCAATCCACTATTACGGGCCATGAAAAGTGCCCGGTCGAAACTATCGGCAGCTTTGACCAGATCACCTTCGGCCAGCATCTTTTCACCAGTCGCCGTCAACTTATCGACCATTTCCCGGTTACGACGTGTCAATTGTTGATCCATCAGGCCATCGAATTCCTGCTCGCGCCTCATTACACGTTCGGCCCGCCGGACACTAACTGACGACCCTAATGAGCTTGTCAGAGTAAACATATGCAAACTGCCCAGGTCCCGGTCAACCAGCGCATAATCGAACTTGATATTTTTATACTCGACACCCAGGCCGTAAGAATACCTCTCATTCCTGATGCCGCCTCTAAAGAAAAGAATATCCTCAAAACTGTACTCAAGGCCGGCATTGAATCGCGGATCAAGATAATCGACCTTGTTCACCGAGGCCGATAAATCCAACCGGTGATTCAATCCGGTAAAGGGAAGCAATCCCAAACTCACTCCAGCGTCCGCTCGATAGGGATAGGATACGGCTTCTTCGACCAGTTTCATGCCGGGACGGACAAGATTGAGGCCAGTTAATGCCACCGCTAGGTAATTCAAACGACCTTTTTTGAACTTGAATTTGCGGCTGATGGAAAGGTTCAATCCGGGCGTCGAAGTAGCGCTATAGCTGTCCAGTGAGTGATGTTCCAGGGTAAAAGCCAAACCGATGTTGTAATTCGATATTTTACGACCATAGGCCAGATTCAGAGCCAGGCGACTGTCGTCGAACTCGCCCATCAGGAAATTGGCGTCGTCTCTTCTTTCGATTCCACTGATACCAAGACGGGACAGGCCCAACGCCAAAACTCCATAATCCAAAGTAGGGACAACGATCCCCAAATATTGAATGGAGGCGTCCGCTTCAAAGAGGCGGGAATGGAAACCACTGAAGCAGTAATACTCAGCCTCGGCCAGACGCGAACCATTCCAGATTGGAGCCGTAGCGATGTCACAGTGGGCCAACGAAGCTGTACCCAGCGAAAGTTCACGCGCACCAACACCCAGAGCAAACGGCGACTGCGTACCTCCGTCTGGTGCGGCCGCTGTAACCGATATCAAGGCGACCAGACCGAATATGAGCAACAGCCATATTCTCATCGTATCACCGCTATTTTTCTCCGGTAATTTTCTTCTCTGCCGGAAACATGTTTGACCTTGATACGACAATAATAGGTACCCGGAATTACTTCCAGTCCGGCATCGTTATGTCCGGTCCAGCGGTCGGTCTGATGGGACCCGGCCGTACGGAAAGAATTCAGGGTCACAATTTTAACGGTCTCACCGGTGATGTCGAACAATTCAATGTCAATCCAGGCGTCTTCGAGAAGGACGAAACCGATGGTCGTGGCTTCGTCGCGAGTCGGTTGAAATGGGTTTGGGTAATTGGTGAAGGAACTATCGAGCCGGGCCGCCGACAGCGAAATTTCGGCTGTGTTAATGGGATATGTCGCGCTACCAATTTGGGGATAAACGGCCGCAGTCAGGTTCCGGTCGATTATGTCCATAAAGGTCGAGTCGGTGAAGCTGATGATATAATTCCCGCGGGGGGCATCACTTTTAATATCGCAGGTCAAACGCATGTCCAGACCGGCGCCTCGCGAATAGACAAACTCGTTCTCTAAAGTCATTTCCAGACTGTCAGCAGATAAAACCGTATCCGCCGCTACCAGCAGATCATCAAACCAAAGGTAAACCGCCTCAAAAATTGCGCTTCCCGCCACCGGGATAAATCCAGCGGGGGTGCGTTTCAAAATACGGCCATGCAAGCCTTGCACGGACAAATCACCCAAAGGAATCGAGGCCTCATAGGTCCAGTCGCTTGAGTAAACATCCAGACCTATCTGGCCGGGATATCCGATTTTTACCGGCTGGGTATCATAGACGATATTCGGGCGACCGGCAGGCAGGAAGATTCTTGTCGGCGCCGTTGTAAAAGGATAAATATGATCGCAACCCGGAACCGCAGTAAAGCCAGGGTGGCTGGTAGTATCAGTGATATCGCAAATGTCGATGGCATCTTCGTTTTGTATATGAAGCACAAAATGATCATAGGGCGCATCGGTTTCGATGTCGCCAATGAGATTGATGGACACGCTATCACCGGGGGACAGTATCAGTCCATCATTTCCAAAATTAAAAGCTATAGCACCGTCCTGAAGACGAACATACGATTGATAAATTATCGGCCCGCCGGAAAGGCTCACGCCGATTCGATCGAAAAGACGATTTGGGTCAAGCGGACGGCCGAGCGTATCCAACACCGAAACGAGGATGTCGTCCATCTGCGCCGGTGAATAGTCAACACCATCAGGATAAACAAGCGATAATTCCAGCAGGTCAAAAGCGTCCGTCCCGCCGACCACCGAAGAAGTCAGGGTCGAGGAAAGGCATAAATCCGGCGGTTGAGCCGGGTACGTCAACATGATCGGGGCCGTAATCATGGGAAATACCGATCCCGATGATAGCAGAGTATCAGTAGTAGTGACCAAGGGCGTTCCCGAACTGAGATCACGGACTTCAAAGGCGGAGCTGTCGGCGATAGTCAGAGCAAAACCAGCATGACCGGTACTTTCATTTATGGAAACCCACATGGCAATCGAATCGATTTCCCCGGGAGATATTGCCAGCGGGGAGTTGAGCTGTATATTCAAATTAGCGCTTCCAAGATCGTTCGAACTGAGCCCGCCGATAACGGTTGACTGATGGACGACGCTTATTTTATTCATGATATCCGAAGCGAATATTGACTGGTTGGAGTCATTAACCACGTTAAAGGCAAAACCACTCAACTGAATTTGTGAACTGCCGAGTTCGCCGGGATGTCGCACCAGAAGATGCATGACATCTACATTATCCTGCCCATAATTGGCCACACCCGAATGTGGTGACGACGAAGCGATGACCATCTCCCTCGAGGGAATATCAATTTGGCAAGTGGACGTCTCCAGCGGAAAGACGACGCCGGGGTCAATCGAAATCGGTAAAAGCGTGTTTCCATCGGCGATAGGAATGGCTTCAACATCAGGGATCGACAACTTGAAGTCGGTGGCTGTGGCCGCACTGTCAATATTGATTAACAGCGAGATAACCATCGTTTCTCCGGGCTCAATGATCACCGGCTCAACGAAATTTACCGGAAGTGTGGACAGAGTCGGGACGTCATCAAATAAGGCCAATGGTCCCAAACCGGAAGTGAATAGCAACCGGGAAAATACATTGTCAGCCGCCAGGGCGATGCCTGAACCGTCGGTTATTGCCAGATTCAGGCTATCCAGACGAAGAGACGCAGCATCGGCGGAACTGTCCGGGTGGGTAATATTTATCCCCAGAGGGAAGATATTGTTTTGCCCCTGGGTAACCGAGGCAGGAATCGAAGTGATCAACGTCAGGCCTACCGAACCCGCCGTATTCTGAATGCCGGCCGAATTGGTCTGCACCACAGCCGAAGAGTCATAAATTGCCGGAGCGATCGCCTGCAATTGCCAAGATATGGTTCCGACCGCAATGGCGGAATAAGAATAAGTGAAATCGGCGGATTGACCGGGCATCAGCGTCTGTGGCACAGCCACACTATCCGTCAGGATGATTGCGGAGGGATTATCAGAAACGATCAGGCCATAAACGTTATCCATGACCTGCAAATCAGACAGGTTGGTGGCCGTAAATTTAACTTCTATAGTCTGGCCAACTGAATAGTGTTCCAACAATGGAAGGAAATCCACCCGCAGTGCTGAATAGGACATGGTGAAAGTATTGATTGCCGTCACCGGGAAATCACGAGGGCCATCGTTGTCAGATTCATAGATACAACCGTTAACGGGTAGCTGTGCTCGGAATCGGGCATTGGGCGACACGGCCGCGGAAATATCGCCGACGGCAAACAAAACCGGCGGTGAAGAAGTTATTTCCAGATCAAGATTGTCTATTCTCCAGTCGGTTCCGGAATAGATAAGCGGGCCAATCAATGAATCAGTATTTTGCCAAAGGTCATCACCGTTCAAATCGAGCCACAGTTCCATAATCGCTATATCGCCGGTATCGGCGTCTTCAACGTTAGTCAGAGTCACCGAATTGAGCTTATCGATTTGGTCGCCGTTAGCGGCAGGCCGGAATGAAAACAGAACGATAGAGGTATCGCCGGGGCTGAGTGTCCGGGGCGGTGGTTCAATGGCATTATACTGGTCGCGTACCGAACCATCCACAATTATATATCCGCCGCTGGTCAAGGGCAGGTCGCCGTTGATATTCACCGGATCAGCAAAGACCAACGATGCGGGAGAGGCAATCGAAACGGCCAGGCTATCGGAATCAATAGCATCGAGAGGGATTTCAGCCAGAACGAAGAAATAGCTTAATTTTTCAGGTTCCAGCGCAATATCCAGGCCGGTCATCTGCAGGCTGCCGTCAACGAATTGCCCTACGGCAACCATAGAATCATTGGCATAGATCCGATCATTGTCGGCATCAAGATAGAGACTGATGCGACCCAATTCATGATCGGCATAGACCTGGTCGGAAACGCTTCGAGAAATATTGGACAATATTATCGTCTTTAATAATTGGGACTTATTAGTATAACCGTTATACAAGGCACAGGTAAAAATCAAATTACCGGGACTTCCCGGTGACGCAGCCTGGGAAGCGGCTGGAATCGAAATAGCCGTAACCCGATTGGCTGGAAAGATCAGGTGAGCTTCAGTGTTGCCAACGGGCTCATCGTCCGGCCCATTGGTTCCGGTCCACATCTGTACACCCTCGACCGGTATCTGGAATTGAAGCGTACCGCCGATAAACTGGAAATCGGATACATCGACGGTAACAATGAAACGGTTAGAAACGGCCGAAAGCGGCTGGGAAATACCTTCCAGCGTCCATAGCCCATCATTATAAATCGCATTCCCCAAATATTGGTCATCATCTGATAATCCGTCACCGGTTAAATCCGCCCAGACCTTCACACTTTCCAGGGCCTCATTACCATTGATGGTTCCGACGTTCTGAAGTTTCAATCTTGTCAGTGTTCCCGAACTGTACCCGTCCATCGGTAATTCAAAATCAAATACGGTATGGCCGGATTGGCCTCCGAAAAGAGTTTTTCCTTCGACCGAATTAACCTTTATCAGGCTGGAAGGAAATGCGTTAACAATATGGCTTTGATCGTTGACCAGCGGAAAAGTGCCGGAAATAACCGAAGCATCGAGATAAATCGAGGCCGCCTCGGACGGACCAACATTTATCGAATTCCCGTTTTTGGCATTTTGAATATTCATTCCAGCGGTAACTACCAGAGTGATATTAGTTCCGCTTCCCGGTATGGACAAACCGCTGGTTTCGAAAAGAACCTCTCCCCCGGCCAACGCGGCGACAGCCAAAAGAGAATCATTTACACTTATACTGGTATAATCTCCATCACCTTTAAGATATACAAACAGGCTGTCAATCTGACTATCGAGTTGTTCCTGCGTGGCTCCCAGTGGATCGGAGGCATAAAGTCTTACTCGAAGGCTGTCTAGTCCGGTGGCTACAATCCGGCCATTGGTCAGTTCCAGAGCCGTCAGGGTTGATGTTTCCTCCCCCGGAATGAGATCCTGCACCGGAACGGGTAAGACTTGGATATAAACCGCTTCCGATGATTCAATAATGATTGTATCGACCGGCTCAGGTGAAGCATCATATGGACCGTCATTACCCGAAGCCATTTCCAAACCGTTTTGAGGAATCGTCAGGGCTATTGTCGCGCCATCGACGGGATATTCTGCCAACTGCGTTGCAACGAAAAATCTTGTTGTCTGATCGGTCAGGGCGACATTTAAACCGCTTCGCGTCCATTGGTCGCCGGTGTAAACCATGGGGCCAATTCTAATTTCAGTATCGGGACCATCCCAGATCAGGTTGCCGTCGTCGCGGAATAAAATAAGCGAATCAATATCCCCGGCATCGGCTGTTCCCGTATTGGCAATATTTACAATTTGCAGGGTATCTGCCCAGTATCCGTTACGAGGAATATCCACTATCAGGCAATTATATGAAATGACATCGGGGCTGATTGTCGCAATTCCGGTCGACACGACCCTCAACTGGTCGGCCACCATGCCATTGACTATACTGTAACCGAAGGAGTTGGCGCTGTCGGGTCCGATGACCGATATCCCACCTTCGACGATTATGCCCTGACCGGGAATTAAATAGAAGTCCAGTGAATCGCCATCGTGTGGATAAAGATTGACTACCGGCTCTACGAATATCACTATGCTGCTGTTGGCGTCAATCGTCTCCGACGGAAAATCAAGATGAATGCTATCCATAACAAACTCACCGATGGCCAGTAATCTGTCGGCAGGAGTTAACAATGAATCATCATCGATATCACGGTATATAGCCACTGAATCGATATTGCCGGCCACTTCAACAGCATCGCCCACGCCGCGGGATATATCATGTACCGTCAAACCGGTAATATTTTTATTCACGCTGAAATAATTGTCCAGACGGAAAGCCAGATTGGCCGCGTGCTGCTGGCTGGGCCTTACATTATTATTTCCCACGGAAATGGTCGTTAGGACAATTTCCTCGATATAAAAATAACCAGTAGTATCGGATATACTGTTGATCGAACTGCTGGCTGCGACTTTGCCGATTCCGGCAGCCGAGGCTATAAATAATCCATCGGTATCGATGTCGCCCACGCGACCCAGAGCTGACCAATCGAGGATACCGACATCGGCCAAATTACCGTCAGTATCATATCCATCGGCCGTGAATTGAATAGAGTCGCCGATTCGAACGGAAGTCTCATCCGGATCGACCACCAGGGCTGCCAGCTCACCGGGGATAACTTCAAGATAGGTATTGGTGTCGACTGGCCCCAGACTTGAACTGACCACTACCCTGCCCACACCCACCGTTTCAGCCTCGAATATTCCCAATGAGTCGATGCTGCCCAGCGGCTCGGTTAAACTCCAGCTGATACTACCCGGATCAGTGATACTGCTATCGAGTGTATATCCGGTTACTTTGAATTCATAAATCGAATCAGCAGAGACGACAAGCGAATCGGGCGTTACGGTTATAAAGCGCAAGACCATCATATCCGGAGCGACCGTAATATTTACTATCTCGCTGTCCACCGCCGAGGAATCATCGGTGGCATAAAACGTGACATCATACGAACCGGATTGCAGATAAGTCGGCGTCCAATCGAAATCACCGGTACCGTCGGCGTTATCAACAAAACTCGCCCCGGTCGGTAAAGTCGATGTCGTCAAGACCGGCGTCGATTCGATATCGGTTGCGGAT
>JAAEQF010000081.1 GCA_024231695.1 FCB group bacterium | reverse complement strand
TTTGTCGGCGTCTCGCTGAAAGATTTGGTCACCAAGGATATGGTCAAAAGTATGGCCAAGGATCCGATTATTTTCGCCATGGCTAACCCTGATCCGGAAATCAGCTATGAAGACGCTCTGGAAGCTCGCAGTGACGTAATTATGGCCACCGGCCGCAGTGATTATCCCAATCAGGTCAACAATGTGCTCGGCTTCCCGTTTATTTTCCGCGGAGCGCTGGATACATCTTCGACCAGCATAAACGAGGCGATGAAGATCGCCGCGGTCAAAGCGTTGGCTGCACTGGCCAAAGAGGATGTGCCCGATTCGGTGGCGCGGGCCTATGGCGTGGATATTATCAAGTTCGGCCGGGAATATATTATCCCCAAGCCGTTCGATCCGCGTGTGCTGGTCTGGGAATCAGTGGCGGTGGCCAAAGCGGCGATGGAAACCGGTGTGGCTAGGACTGAAATTGATCTGGAAGAGTATAAGGAGAGGCTCGAAAGCCGCATGGGCGGAAGTAGGGCTTTCATGCGCCGGGTTATTCATCGGGCCAAAACGCATAAAAAACGGATTGTTTTACCAGAAGGCGACTGTGACAAGATTCTGCGAGCGGCGCATATTATCGGCAGTGAACATATTGCCGAGCCGGTGATTTTGGGTAATGCCGATATTGTCAAAGAGACGGCGGAAAAAATATCGGTCAACCTCAAGGGGATTGAAATTATTGATCCGATCAAATCGCCCAAGCGGCCGGAATACGCGCAGGCACTGTTTGAGAAGCGTCAACGCCGGGGTGTCAATCTTTCATCGGCGATGTGGCAGATGCGCGACCGCGGATATTACGGCACGATGATGGTGGAGAAGGGGGACGCTGATGCCATCCTGACCGGAGCAACGCAGTCCTATCCGGCAAGTATCCGCCCCGCTCTTGAGATCATGTCTATGCAGGAGGGTATTTCCCGGGTGGCCGGTTTGTATATGATGATAATCAAGAACCGGACTTATTTTATCGCCGATACGGCGGTCAATATCGATCCCAATGCCGAAGAGCTGGCTGAGATTGCCGAGTGTGCCGCCAATGAGGCGGCCAAATTCGGAATCGAACCGCGTGTGGCCATGCTGTCATTTTCCAATTTCGGCACCGTCGATCATCCGCAGGCCAATAAGGTTCGGACGGCGACCGATATTCTGAAGAACCGTCGTCCCGATCTGATGGTCGAGGGTGAAATGCATGCCGATATGGCTGTTTGCCCGGAACTTCTCAAGGAACATTATCCTTTCGCGACCCTGACCGATGCGGCCAATGTGTTGATCTGCCCTGATCTTAACTCCGGTAATATCGCTTTCAAATTGCTGGAACGGCTGGGTGGAGCCGACGCCATCGGGCCGATTTTGATGGGACTGAAGAAGACTGTGCATATTCTACTGCGCACTCATGATGTCAGCGATATTGTCAATTTGGCGGCAATCGCAGCGGTTGAAGCCGATTCGGCAAAGTAGTCGATAGGTGTGGCTTTTGAAAAGGCGGGTCGGTTCGACCCGCCTTTTTCATATCGACTAATTTTATTCGAGTGCAAGAATTTTTTGTTGATTTGTGATTCCGTGCCGATAATATTCAACAGTTGAATCTAATTTGGCCCGAAAGCGGGAACGGAGGAATTTTTGGGTTTTTTTGACCTGATTTCAAATGATATAGGCATAGATCTGGGAACGGCCAATACTCTGGTTTTTGTCCGTGGACAAGGCATTGTCCTTAATGAACCTTCGGTTGTGGCCATTGAGCGGGTTTCGGGAAAAGTCGTTGCTATCGGTTCGGCGGCCAAGGAGATGTTGGGACGCACACCGGGCGAGATCAAGGCTATCAGACCACTGCGCGACGGCGTCATCGCCGATTTTGAAATCACTGAAAAGCTTTTAAGCGATTTTATCAAACGCGTGGTTCGCCATAAGTATCTGATGAAGCCGCGTATCGTCATTTCGGTCCCGTCGGGGATTACCGAGGTTGAAAAAAGAGCCGTCCGCGATTCGGCTGAAAACGCCGGAGCGCGCGAGGTTTACTTGATTCAGGAACCGATGGCGGCGGCCATTGGTGTCGGATTGCCGGTCGATCAGCCTTCGGGCACGATGGTTATCGACATCGGCGGCGGTACTTCGGAAATCGCAGTCATCGCCCTGAACGGGATTGTCAGCGATACTTCGATTCGCGTAGCCGGTGATGAAATAAACGAAGCGATAATAATGTACCTGCGCAAAAATTACAACCTGTTGGTCGGTGAACTGACGGCCGAAGATTTGAAAATCAATATCGGCTCCGCTTATCAACTGGAGCAGGAATTATCGCAGGAAGTTCGCGGTCGGGATTTGGTGGCCGGTGTGCCTAAGAGCATAAAGTTATCCTCGGTGCAATTGCGAGAAGCAGTATCTGAACCGATTGAGGCCATCGTCGAGGCTGTCCGGCAATCGCTGGAACAGACTCCACCGGAACTGGCTTCCGATATTTTGGAACGAGGTATCGTTCTCACCGGCGGTGGTGCGCTTTTGCGAGGTCTGGATAAACGACTTCGAGAAGAGACCAATTTGCCTGTTTATGCGGCCGACGACCCTTTGACCTGTGTCGTCCGCGGCACGGGCGTGGTTCTGGAAGAAATGAACCAATACGGGAAAGTCCTGATTCGGGCTCACCGGGATTGATATTATTTATGCAAAGAATAAAAGGCGGTTCGTGTCAAACGAATCGCTTTTTTTTATGCGTTGTGATTCTATAGAGATTACTGTACAATCACTTATGGATGTCGGCTCCACTTGGGTGAGATAGTAATTGGATTGCATATTACAGCTTTATAGAATAGAAAAATCGGGGAAGATTTGGTCTTTTTAGGTGTCTGATTGTCAAATTAAGTGAAAGTAGAAATTGAGGATGATGCCGAACGAGCGGGTTTTGTTAGACAGAGCAATAAACGGCGATAAGCAAGCCTTTACATCTCTTGTCCGGCAGTATCAAGATAGGATTTTTGGGTTTATTATGAGAATGACAGCCAACAGAGAAAGCGCCCTCGATCTGACCCAGGACAGTTTCCTGGCCGTCTGGCAAAACCTGCCCGGATTCAGGAGAGATTCCTCGTTTTCCACTTGGCTGTATCAAATCGCCTCCAACAAAACGATCAATCATCTCAAGAAAGCAAAACGGGAAGTTCCTCTGGCTGATAACTATGACGCTCCGACCAATAGTGCCGGCCCTGATGATGAATATGAACGGAAAGAACAGGAATTGTTATTGACGCAGGCGTTGACTGCCCTGCCCAATCGGCAAAGGCTGGTATTCAACCTGCGCTATTATGAGCATCTTAAATTTCACGAAATCGCCCGAATGCAGGGTATCTCCGTTTCGGCGGTCAAGACCAGTTTTGCCGAAGCGTTAAAAAAACTCAAGACAAGGCTGGGTGGAAAATGAACTGCCAAAGAGTTCATGACGCTCTGGACGATGGTTTTACTTCGGCTGGTATAGATGTTGCGGCCGATGTGCATGTGCATTTGGAGGCCTGCGCAGAATGTAAAGCATATTATGATGAATTGACGGCCATGGTCGAACTTCTGCATCCACTGGATAATCTGGAATTGACCCCGAATGAATCCTCGACGCTGATGGCCGGGCTGGAAAAAGCGGCTGAAAGAACCGATCGGAAAAGGCCGGTTTATCAATGGGCGGCAGCTATCTTGCGCCCGGCCATGGCCGTGGCCATGGTTATGATTATCATGTTCAGCGCCGGTCCCAATCTGCCTGGATTGTTGGTGCTTGATGCTGATATGGAAAATCTGGAATTCAGTCAGACCGAAACCGAAGAGATATTATCTTACATGATCAATGATAATGTCGATTTGGTACCGGAGTTGATCGACCCGGGCGATGCTGCTTATATTACCGGGCAGGTGACTTCGGCTCAGGCCGAAGATATCTTCGACGATCTTTCCACCGAAGAAATTAATTGGTTGATGGACAACTTTACTCTGGAGATATAGAGATGAAGCTTTCGTTAAAAATATCCCTTCTGACGACCCTTATCGCTTTGATGGGCGTATCCCTTATGGCGCAAACGGGCAAACCCAGACCCAAGGGACCACGCGGGCAACATGGTCGTTTTTTCGACAAGGAAATGGCAGCCAATTTTGAAAACCTGCGCCTGCTTAAACTGCTGGAAGTGGTCGAGTTGACCGAGGAGCAGTCGGTCAAATTCATCCCGCTTTTCCACGGCTTGCGGAATGATGTAAAGGAATTGCGCCTCAAGAAAGTGGATATACTGGATCAAATGCGAGAAGCAATTGCCCGACCCGACAATGAAGCCATCCTTCGCGAGCTTCTTGATAAGCTGGCAAAAAACAAATCCTCTATGAATACGCGGATGGTCAAATTTCTGAATGATTGCGAGCCGATACTGACGATTCAACAAATTGCCCGGTTGGCTATATTTCAGGAACACTTTGAACGGGAAATACTCAATTCATTGCGCGAATTCCGCCGCGGCGGAAATGAGCCGGAATTTAAAAATGACAAACAGGGGAAAATATAAACGCCTCAAAAGGAGCTTGACATGAAAAAGATAATAGTACTTGCGATGATTGCCGTATTTATTGCCGCTCCGGCGGTAATGGCTCAGGTTGGTCCGATGTTCGGGCAGCGCGGCGGACATCCCGGAATGGGGCAGCGCGGTTTCGACGGCGGCGAACGGGGAATGTTCGACCTGAGGAATTGCCGGAAAGAACTTGACCTGAGTGATGATCAGATGGAGAAGATGGAAACGATCAGGTTCGAGCATCAAAATCAGATGATCGATATCAGGGCCGATCTGAAGAAAGCTCAGCTGGCCAAGCGTCACGAAATGCATTCGGATAATCCGGACAAAAACAAAATTCTGTTGATTGTCAAGGAAGTCAGCGATATCAAAGCCAAAATGGCCGAGATGCTTGTCAATCACCGTTTCGACATGCGTGATTTGCTAACTCAGGAACAGATAGACAAGTTGAAAGAGTGTCGCATGGAATGCCGCAAAGATGGTGGTCGCTTCGGGCATGATAAAGGTACATGGAAAAAATCCGGTGGACAGATGCCCGGGCATAGTAGAAAATCCCGCTTTGGCGGTTGATATAAACGATCAAACCCCTCTTTTGTTATTAGCCCGCCGTAAGGCGGGCTTTTTTTATGCCATTTTGGCAGAAGTGTGACTTTTTTGATTGACATTTTGTCCAGTCTTCTTCAATTTATGCAAAAAGGGAGGTTGGTTTGCCGTCACGAAAAGACGCAAAGTGGATTCTTGAGTTTATCCGGGGCAACTCGGATCGGCCAATGAAACTCAAGGAATTGGCTCGAGCGGTTGGTGTCAAGTCCGCAGAATATGCACGTTTTCGCAAAGTCATTAAAGAGCTTTTGGCCGAGGGGAAATTGGTCAAGCTGAAAAGAGGCCGGATCGGTTTGCCCGATCAGATGGCTCTGATCACCGGAACATTATCTATTACCCGTTCCGGTTTTGGCTTTGTGGCCTGTGATGGTGGTGATGAGGAAATCTTTATTGCGGCCAGAGATCTCCTGACTGCTTTTGATGGTGACCGGGTGATGGCCCGATTGAAACCGAAAATCGGTTTTAAAGGCAAGCGGGAAGGAGTCATTCTTGAGGTTGTCGAACGGCGAACGAAGCGGCTGGTCGGCCGATTTCGTAAGGCTCGCGGATACTCTTATGTCGTTCCCGAAGAGGCCAATGTTCAGCGTGACATATATGTTATAAAGGGTCAAGCCGGTCACGCTCGCGATGGCGATATGGTGGTTATTGAACTGGAACCCTGGGTCGATCCGGCGCTTAATCCGGAAGGAAAGATTATCGAGCGACTGGGGCAGCCCGGTGAGCGAGGTGTCGATACTCTGACCATTATTCGTCGTTTTGAATTGCCGACGGAGTTTCCCCGCGAGGTGCAGGCTGAAGCCGATGAGGTTGCCGCCGACTGGACCGACGAGATGAAGAAGCGCCGGGATCTGACCGGAGTGACTCTATTTACTATCGATCCCGCTGATGCCAGAGATTTTGACGATGCCGTTTCACTGGAAATTATCGACGGCAACTATCGCCTTGGTGTTCATATCGCCGATGTGTCTCATTTTGTTCGAGGTAACACCAAACTTGATCGTGAGGCCTTTGACCGTGGAACGTCGGTGTATTTTCCCGACCGGGTAGTACCTATGCTTCCCGAGAAACTGTCCAATGATGTATGTTCGTTGCGGCCCAATCGCAAACGGCTGGCCTTTACGATATTTATCGATTTTGATCAACGAGGACGAGTGCTCGGTCATGAACTGTTTCCCTCGGTTATAAAATCGCGGGCGCGGTTGACTTATGATGAAGTTCAGGAGTTTTTCGATGGTGATCAGCCATCGGATCGAGTGGCTCGGGTAACCGAAGAACTGACGGCCTTACGCCAGCTGGCCCGTATCCTGCATAAGCGGCGTCTCGAGGATGGTTCTCTCGATTTTGATCTTCCCGAAGCCAAGATCATCATGGACAAGAAGGGTAATGTGGCAGAAATTGGCAACCGCGTTCGTACTGAATCACATCGTTTGGTGGAGGAGTTCATGCTGGCCGCCAATCGCGAAGTGGCTCTTCACTTTTTCCGCGATGCATTACCGATTCTTTACCGCGTCCACGAGCGGCCCGACATGGAAAGACTGGAAGCGTTTTCCCATTTGATTCAGGGATTTGGTTACCGTTTTCCGGTGTCGCCGCAGATGCCGACGCGCGATTTTGCCCGTTTTCTGGGCAAGGTCAAAGGCAAGCCTGAAGAGGAATTGATCAACGAACTGATGCTGCGGTCTATGAAAAAAGCCATCTATCAACCGTCCAACATCGGCCATTTCGGGCTGGCGTTTAAACATTATTTGCATTTCACCTCGCCGATCAGACGCTATCCCGATCTTCTGGTACACCGGCTCCTCAAACAGATCAAAAACGGCGCCTACCCGGTGCGACTGGCGCAGAAACTGGGCGTAGTACTGACACATGCCGGTGAACGAACGTCGCTTTTGGAGCGAAGGGCCATGGAGGCGGAGCGGGAAGCGGTCAAGGCCAAACAGGTGGACTATATGTCAGGCCGACTGGGCGAGGAATACGAGGGGGTTATCTCAGGTATAATCGGGTTTGGGTTTTTCGTTCGCCTGATCGGGCCGGGGTGTGAAGGTCTGGTGCGCATGTCCACGCTCGACGATGATTACTATCTTTATGACGAGGCTGGATATCGGATGGTCGGTCGCCGCAAAGGAAAAGTTTATCGATTAGGCGACAAGGTGCGGGTCGGAGTCATGCGCGTGAATGTGGAGGCTCGCGAGATTGACTTGTTCGTGGTTAGTCCGCCACCGGCCAAAAAGGCGGCCAAGGGAAATCGAAAGGTGAAAGGGAAACGAAAATGAAAAGCATGCGACCCTCGATTTTGTATTTCGGCGAAACCGAATACCCCTTTATCCGATCTTCTATTGCTGGAGGAACGATCGAGGTGGTCGGAGAGCCGTCGGAATTGATGGAGGCGGTCAAGCGGGAGGCTTTCCCTATTATCATATTCGATTACAACTATCCGCTGTTCACCGAATCATTTGTTACGCGGGTATATCGCCGCTCGCTGCTTTCCGAGTTCTGGCTGATTAACGATCATGAAAATCATAACCTGCCCGCCTATATGATAGATTTCGTATTTTCATTATCGGCCAGGAAGTCCGAATTTGTTGCCCGGGTAAAATCCAGCCTATTTATCAAGGGACTGCTTGACGAATATGGCATGATCGGCAAATCGTCCGGGATCAAACAAGTGGCCGAAATGGTTTCACAGGTAGCACCGACGGATATTTCGACATTGATAATCGGACCTTCCGGTTCCGGCAAAGAGTTGACCGCCCGGGCCATCCATCGCTATTCGCGGCGGGCCGACAAACCATTCGTGGCAATCAACTGCGGTGCTCTGGCTGAAAATCTTTTGGAATCAGAATTGTTCGGGCATGAACGGGGAGCTTTTACCGGAGCCGTTGGTAAAAGGGAAGGTCTTTTCAAACGGGCTGACGGAGGTACGGTTTTTCTGGATGAAATCGGCGAAACCACACCGGCATTGCAGGTCAAACTGCTGCGTGTTCTGGAAGATGGGAGTTTTTATCGGGTCGGTGGAAATGATCTGGTGAAGGCCGACGTGCGTATTGTCGCGGCCACAAACCGTGATTTGGGCGAGGCCATCTCCGAACGGGAATTCAGGGAGGATCTGTATTTTCGGATAGGAGCCATCAGGATAAACCTGACCGGATTGGCCCAACGTCAGGCCGATATTATTCCTCTGATCAATCATTTCTTCATTGAACAGACCGGCCAGGCAAGGGGGATTTCTCAGAGGGCAATGGAATTGTTGATTAGTTATGGCTGGCCGGGGAACGTTCGCCAATTGCGAAACTTTGTAAGCCGAATGCAGGTTTCGGCCGAGGAGGGCGAACTGTCCGAGGTTATGATTCGACGCTTTTTCGAAGAACAGGGATATACCGAAAGGCATTTGCCGGTAGTAACCGATAAATCATCGCAGGAAGCGGAATTCCAGTTGATATATCAGGCACTTTTATCAATGGGGCAAGAGGTCCGTATGCTCCGTGATCTGATTCTGCATAATCTTCCCTCTCGATCCGAGGCGGGGGAGGGCGGCGAATTCGAACGACCTTCTCAAGCGAAAACGATGGAAGATATGGAAGCCGAGATGATCAGGCGAACGCTTGACGCTGTCGGCGGTAATCGCCGGGAAGCGGCACGCCGCCTCGGTATTGGAGAACGAACTCTTTACCGCAAATTAAAGAAGTATGAATTAGAAAAAGATACTCTGACATAAATACCCAGTGGCTTACATATTATTTTCCATCGCTCGCAAAACATCGTTGATTTGGCGTTGACATGTTGGCGTTAATGCATTATAGTACTAACCAAACCTACAAAGCATAAGAAAAATATAATGTGATTATGGGTATATATGTGCCAGCATTGTGGCTGGTAATTTGCCTGATGGGCTGGTTGCCGGTCAAGGCAATTGATATTCCGGATCCTGAGGAATTGTACGAAGCGCTGATCGATGGATTTATCGACTACACCGATTATATCGCCTTCTTGGAAATATCTCGTGGCGGGCCCGGGTTGAAAACCGACTCACTTTACCTTGACCGCTATCCCGACCTGCTGGCCGGATTAACGGCCAATCCACACATGATTTTTTCTGATGACACATCCAGTACAGAGAATGGGCGATCAGGAAGTGAGCCGACGCGGTGGCGTCAGGCCGTTCTTTATCGGCAGTATCAGAAACTGATTCCGGGCAATGATAGCAAGCGGGTGTACCGGATTGGTATTTCCCGCGAAAGACTAACGGTCTATGGTGAATTCGATCAGTATTATTCCGGTTCACGCCATTTTGGAAGGCGTTACGCCGAGTTTGATCAATTCGATAGCACGGGCAACGGATTGCACCTCACCGTCGGTAATTATAGCGACCGGATCGGTCTTGGACTTGTTTATGGCTATCATGGACAACTGTTTTCCCGTACCGGATCGGGCGATGGTCAGGATGGTCTGCCATATCCGCATTACGGCGGTTCCAACGGCATTCGCTTGATCAGGCGAATGGGGATACAAGCGATTAAGCTGTTATATGATCGGGATCAATCTGTTGAGTTCGGTAAGGATTTCGGAGCGCTATCGGTTCCGATAAAAATATTCGCCCAGTCGACCCTGCTCTCGGCTGGTTTTGGTCATTTGCGAAACCGTCAGACCGATGATGCTACTGAAATCTGGTTATTATCCAGTTATTTTTCCGGAAAAAGTAAAGTCTGGCGTTACCAGACCGAACTGGCTGTTGCCGGACGTGCGGGAGATATCTCGAAAGCGACGGCGGTAGATGTCACCGGAAAGCAGGGGGGCGGGGTAACGATACGTCTGACCGGTTGGCAATATGACCGCAATTACCCTACCTGGTTTTCGGGTGGACCGTCGTCGCGCAGATATATGACTCGGTCGCTCGATAATATCGATCTGAATTACAGCGACCGTTTCGCAGGTGAAACCGGGATGGCCGGGCGTACCAGCTTATCTCTTTCACCGCGCTGGAGGTTGATTACAGCCGTAGCCTATGCCTGGCGGGGCGATGATGACAATCGGGCCGAATGGCGCGGCGGTCTCGTTTACCGAGCGGGGCGGGAGTATCGGGTCAAATTCGATTGCTATTGGCGAGCGGATAATCTATATTCCGGCCAATGTTCACAGCGCCGAATGCACGTTGATTTTGTGCATCAGCGGGGCAGTTTGAGGACACGGACGTTTTTGGGTCATCGTCATGATCGCCATAACCAGAGAAACGATTTTTTGATTGGTTGCGAAAACACATATGACGTCCATGACTTCCGGATAAAACTCGTTTTCAAACTCGACCGCTTGATAGTTGATGATCCGCGCAACAATCATTTATATGCGGCCATAGCTTATGAAACTACCGTGAGTAAAAGCATGAGTTCCTACATAAAATACAGTCGCCGTTATCGGCGCGGCTTGCCGGGAAGTTCCTATGGTGAACTTCGCTGGGATATCAACTGGAATACCGAATGATTACTCAGAGATGCTTGGTTCTTCTGCTGCTAACGACTGCAACATCCTTATGTTCGGCCCAGATCGTATCCGATCCACCGATTATTTCAGAGTTTTTACCTGATCCGAGCGGCAAATTGGAAACAGAATGGATTGAGCTGTACAATCCTCATTCTGACACAGTCCATTTACATGCCTTCCAGATCGGCGATTCCTGGCGGTTTTACGGTATCTCTGATACGATCTTATTCCTTCCCCCTTATGAGTATATTATTCTGACCTGGGAAGTGGATCGTTTCTTTGAGTATTATAACGATTTCGACGGGAGAATAACTTCGCCGTCCGAAGGCTGGCCGACGCTCAACAACGACGGTGACGTCGTTCGTTTGGCCGACTGGGGTGACCGCATCGTTGACAGCGCCGTCTATGAAACCGTCTTCGGCGATAATCGCAGTTGGGAAGTTTTTATCAACGCCAACGACGAATCGATCTGGGGAGGATCATTTTCTACCGATGGCTCATCTCCGGGCGAACTGAATAGTTTTTTCTCGCCCCGCATCAGCAGTATCGATCTCGATATCACACCCGATCCCTTTTCTCCAAATGGAGACGGATTCGAGGATTTCGCCACTATCAGCTTTAATCCGCCCGAGGCCGAATCTCTGGAACTGGTGGTTTATGATATTTCTGGTCGCAAGCTGAAAACTTTCCGCGAGGGGGCGACCGCCATCCCGGGCGAGATCGTCTGGGACGGCCGCGATGATTCGGGCCGGTATCTGCCGGTTGGGATTTATATCGTTTATGCCTCGGTCGAAGGAGGTGTCTCAATGTCGGTGAAAAAAACGGTGGTGATTGCCCGATGATTCGTTCGATTATTATAATTATATTTATATCATGTACGCTGGTCAGACCAGTCACTGCGGCTGGGCTCTCTTATGGTGACGACCAGATATTTTCCCATGGTTATGTCGATTTTGATCGGGCGGGAGCTTTGGCGCTGACCGAATATCCGTTCGCCGATATAGATTCGCAAATGACTTTTCAGACTTCCTATCGTCAACTTTATAATATTCGGGAATTGGCCGACAATCGTGCCGCCTTTGCCATGCGGCGCGACGAATATACTTACGGTATCGCCCTGGCCAGTTTCGGCGAGCCAGATTATTTTCATCAGACTGGACTGGCTTCGTATGTCTCCTGGCGGCGCGATGAATACACTTTTGGAGCATCGCTTATTTACAGCCGGATATCTTTCAGCAGTATCTATGATTATTTCAGTGTCTATACGGCCAATATCGGAGCGGCTTATCGAAAAGATCGCTACTATGTTTTTGTGGCCACTCGAGCAATCAATCAGCCTCGTTATTATCCCGGTGAAGAACCTTTGCGGCCACAGTTCGAATGTGGGCTGTCGTTTAAAACGGAGGAGGGGCTGGACAATCAGGTCAAAGCGCTGTTTGTGAAGTTTGAAAAACCGACGGCCGAATTCTCACAGTCTTTTCAACCGGCGGCTTACGCCCGGATAAACTGGGCTTTGGTACTTTTGCCGGTGCGCTTCGGAGCCGGGTTGAATCTGACACACGGTCGCTTTGAGTTCGGCTACCATTTTTCTCACCATCCCGTTCTGGGCGCGACGCATGCGATCCTGCTCACGGTGAACAAGTAATTGACGTTGTAATTGATTCACAGTCAGACCCTTGACTCTCGAGATTAAAGGCGTATAATTACGGTCTATGGATTCATTTGATGCCTATGAATCGGAGCCTCGGCGCTACAGCGCGCCCTATGCCGCTTTGTCCAAAAACAGTCGGGGGCGCAAATTTCCGATTCCTCGCAACCCCTATCGAACCGATTATCAACGCGACCGCGACCGGATAATCCATTCGGCAGCCTTTCGCCGGCTTCAGCATAAAACTCAGGTGTTCGCCAATCTCGGCGTCGAGTCCGACCATTACCGCACCCGGTTGACTCATACTATCGAAGTGGCCCAGATCAGCAGGACAATCGCCCGGGCGCTGGGACTGAATGAGGATCTGGCCGAGGCGGTGGCGCTGGCCCATGATCTGGGGCATACGCCGTTCGGGCATTGTGGGGAAGACGTGCTGGCCGAACTCATGGCTGACCGGGGAGGTTTCAATCATAATCAACAGTCTCTGCGAGTAGTCGAATATCTCGAAAAAAGATATCCAGGACATTTCGGTCTCAATCTGACCTATGAACTGCGGGAAGCGATTATAAAGCATGAAACCGATACCGAGTTGGATATCCCCGAGGAATTCGACACCGGCGAAAATCCGCTTCTGGAAGGCCAGTTGGTCAATATCGCCGACGAGATAGCCTACAACGGGCATGATATCGACGACGGATTGTCCTCGGGATTGCTGAATCTTAATATGCTTCGTGAAAGCGAATTTCTAAATGGTATGCTCGATCAAGCTGAAGTCGATCTGGAGGAAAAACGGCCCGAATTGATCCGATCATCTATCGTTCGACGGCTGGTCAACGATATGGTTATCGACCTCAATGAGGAGGTTATCAGGTGTCTGAAGGATAATGGAATTGAAACCACCGAAGATGTCAGACAATCCACCAAGGCTCTGGTTGGATTCTCACCTGAGCAGGCAAGGTTTAACCGGAGCTTAAAGGACTTCCTTCAGGAATACATGTATCGTCATCCCAGTCAAAACCTTATGAGGGAGACCTCGGAGCGGATCATTACCTTTTTATTCAAGCATTATCTGGAAACTATAGATGATATCCCGGAACAGTTCCGGGACAGATATCCGGGCCAAAATCGGCCACGGCTGGTGACCGATTATATCGCCGGGATGACCGATCGGTTTGCTCTTTTCGAGTTTAACCGTCTGCATAAAAACTGAAAACCACTTCTTCTCTTTGCCCTTTCAATCAGGACGCACCATAAAGTATAGCTTTATGTATGTAGCATAAGTGATATATAGACATATTGATACGATTACGATACCAGTCGGTTGCCGGGGTGGGCATGATAATTGCCCTGAAATCTTGCGGCCCTTTGGAGGACAGCTATGGAATTATACTTCGGTTCTTTCAGTGATCTGGGAGACGGAGCGACAGATAAGAATCTGGTATCGTTTGCCATACCTGATATTGGTGTGAAATTCAAGGCTCCTTTTGAGGCCGAGAACATCACGCTGGATTATGCCTCGCTTTTGACTTTGCTTGAATTCATTGAGATTAATCCTCAGCTTTTCGGCAATAAGGCTCTGGAGCTTTTCAGTCATAATATTGCACTGGTGACACAAGTAAAGACCTGCCGAGTGCCGAGTAAGGATTTGGCCCCGTATCTTCAGAAGGCGCTCAAGTATCGCAGCAAACTCAAATATTCGATCAACTGGATATCCTTCCCCGACAATCCTGCCCAAAATCCCGAAATTGATTGACAAAACCCCTTCTCTGAGCCTACCTTTTTGGTATGGCAGTCAGGGATTTGACCCCGAAAGAATTATCGAAGCAGATCGGCGGGGGCAGCTTTAAGCCGGTCTATTATTTCTATGGCGAGGAAGACTTCCGTAAAATCGAGGCGATCAAATATATTCTCAATAATTACATCCCACAAGCCCAAAGGCTGATGAATTTCACCCGTTTTACGGTGGATAAAACTGATTTTGAGACTATTTGCGCCGAACTGGCTGCCATTCCGATGCTGGGCGAAAGGCGCCTGATTCATATTGATGAGATACAGAAGCTCAAGCCGACCCAACAGAAACAGTTTTTTGCCTTGCTGGCTACCCCGATTCCAGAAACGATGATCATATTATCCACGCCGGCAGCCCACACACCGAAAAAGAGCGTGGCTTTTTTCAAGAATGTAGTCAAGATCGCTGCTCCGGTTGTTTTCAGGCG
>JAAEQF010000080.1 GCA_024231695.1 FCB group bacterium | reverse complement strand
GGGGTTATCAATTCATACGGCGGATCGGCGAAGATCAGATCGAATTGTTTTTTTTCGGCCAGTAGAATTCCCAGTCCTTTTTGATAATCGGTAGTGATCAGACGGGCGGTAAGTTCGCATTTTTCGAGGTTTTGTTTGATCACCGAAACGGCCTGCCTGCCTTTTTCGATCAGAACAGCCGAACCGGCTCCTCGGGAAAGCGCCTCGATTGCCAAAGCTCCCGATCCGGCGAAAATATCCAGAACGTCGGCTCCGTCGAGATCATGTTGGAGAATGGAAAAGATGGCTTCGCGCACCCGGCCGGTGGTCGGGCGAGTAACCATGCCGGGGACGGTTTTGAGGATACGTCCTCGAAGCTGTCCTCCGGCGACTCGGATACTCATGCCAACGCCAGTCCCAGCGGGATCAGAAAACGTTCGGCCGGATGGCGGTCGATGGTTTCTGAGGCGGGTTGGAAAATGCCCCGGTTAATATTGGGCAGGGTCAGTTCGGTATTAATCTGTTCGGCCAGGGCCGCTTTGAGTGTTTGATTGCGGGCATGACGACCGGAGAGGATGATCCGTGACGGCGGGACGGTAATCCCTTCCTGAAAAAGTTCGGCCAGATGATAGCTGACGGTCATTTTCAGTTCCGAAGCCAGCCCGGTGGCCGTTTTGGGACTGATTTCATCGCCGGGCGTAATTTCGAGGCGGCCGATGGCGCGCAGTTTTTGCCGGTAAATGATGGCCAGCACGACGCTTTCACTTTCGATGTTGACCAGAACCTGTAAATCGCCCGGTTCGACCTGACAGAAATTGAGATAACCGTCGGCCAGGGCCACGGCGTCGAGTTTGAAACCGGAGGGTTTGCGCAGAAGGTCGGTATATTTTTTTATCTGTTGATCGATTTCCTCGCGATGATAGGCTATCGACAAAAAACGCCGGTATTTGCCGTTTTCTTCAATCGGCAGAGCATCGATATAGAAGCTTTCCGGTTTATCCAAAAGCGAGCTGGCCATTTCGAAACGGACTCTTCCAATGGCATCTTCCGGCGAAACATTTTTAATATG
>JAAEQF010000079.1 GCA_024231695.1 FCB group bacterium | reverse complement strand
CTGTTTCCATCCGACGGCACCACCGGGGTCGACGGCAATACTTTGCTCATGGCCCTGTTCAGCGAGCCGATCCTGCACTCCAGCCTGCTCGACGACGACGGCCTGATCCTGACCCGTCTGTCCACCGGCACCACGGCCACCGGTCAGCTGACCGTGGCCGGCCTGGCCGTGGCCTTTGCACCGGGTGTGGAGCTGGCGGCGGGAGAGAGCTACCGGCTGCGTGCCGGCAACGGCATCACAGACCTGCTCGGCCACCCCTTGGCAGCGCCGCTGGAGGTGGTGTTCCAGGTCGCCGAGTCGCCCACCGGCGCGGCACCGGTCATCGACCCACCGTTACCCGAGGTGACCTGTGGCACGAGCCAGCTAATCAAGGGCACAGCGGTCCCGTCGACCACCGTGCAGGTACGAGACGGCGCCATGGCCTTCAGCACCATCTCGGGCACCGACGGCAGCTTCAGCATCGACCTGCCATTGACCGCCAACGGCTACCACCTGCTGCACATCGCTACGGTAGACCGCCAGGGCAACCGGAGTGCCGAGACCACGGAGATCCTGCGGGTCGACTGCAGCACCCCGCAAGTGCATGGCGCGACCTTCGATCGTACGAGCGGGACCATCGAGATCAGCCTCAGCGAGGAGATCAACGTGGCCACGGCGATAGTTGACGGCTCGATCCTGCTCAGCGACGCCGACGAGCACACGGCCGGGACCGGCACCATCGTCACGGGCAGCGACGCCGCCGCCATCGTCACGATTCAGCTCGACACCTCGGCTGAAGCCTGGTGGCAGGAGCGCAGCGTGCGCCTGCAGGTGGGCCCACCGCTGGCCGACATCCAGGGCAACCAGGTATCGGGCTGGTGGGAGACGGTCTTCCACCCGTCTGGATCAGGTGGTCTCACCGGCGGCTTCCTGTCGGGCGAGGCATACGACGACACCACCGGCCGTCCCCTGGCCGACGCCACGGCATCGCTGTACCTCTCCGGCACACCGCTGCCGGGAT
>JAAEQF010000078.1 GCA_024231695.1 FCB group bacterium | reverse complement strand
TCGCCTTTCTTCGACAATAAGACTTACGCGCTCGCTCGTTTTCGAACACCTGCGCCATCGCTTCCTTAAGTTCGTCCACTTCGTATCGATCTATCGCCCTTCCTTGTATGTTGCCGGTGCATTTGGAACGTAATTCGCAACCATCGCAATGTGCCCCTGCGCGATATGTCACAACCTGCATGCCATCCTTTTCTCTGGACCGTCCAGGTCTCAACTCAGCTCCCGAAGGACACACATAAACATCGCGGTCATGGTCGTAGATGAAATTGCTTTTATCGAATTTACCCGCCCGGAATTTTCTCTCCCATTGACCCTGATCCGCCTTGCTCGAAGGACAAAGCACGTCCATATCCAACTCGACACTCATCGAAAGTACAGTCATGTTATGGTAATTCGCATCGAACATCGCACGATCCGGCAATCCTCCAAATATCGAACGGTGTTGATCCAGCATCGGCAGCACGGAGGCGGTCTCATCCGAGGGGTCAACATGATTGCCCACGATAATCTGTTGCGTGTTCGCCAATATCGAAGGTTTATATGAAGGTCGTATCGTCGTGTTTTTCATCTTTTGAAAAACAGCATCCGAATCAGTCTCACTCAGCTTCAACTTCTTCGGGTCGCGCCGTCCATGCTTGATGATCGCTGCCTCTCGATCATCGGCAAGCTCAGCAAAATCGCGGGCTTCGGCGGCCTCACGTTTAAGCCCCTCATCGCCGGGGTTTGCTTCGGCTCGATTCTCGACAATTGCCGCAGCCTCACGCACAGCTTCGGCTTTGATCGTTTTGTATCGATTCGCCGCCGCTTCGATCACCGTCCCGTCTCCTGCAACATCCCCGGATTTTATGCGGAGCTTTTTCAGGAGCATTCGCGTCAGATCAACAAAATACTTTTCCGATAATATTTCATCGAAACGAACAATGAATTTACCGATCGTGCTGTGATCGGGCCGCAATCCGCCGCAAACCCACCACGCTCCCACATCCTTCGATGCCAGCAACTCCAACTCCCGCAACGAACTTTTACATTCGATGATCCCGTAAACTATCAAACCTAACATCACTGCCGGATGAATCGCCTTGCGCCCCGTTGATCGATATCTTGTCTTGAACTCCGACAAATCCGACTCCTCAATCAACTCACGCAAACGAATAACCCAACCCAGATCGCAATCGATCAGGTATTCGCGAAGCCTCATGTTTCCAATAAAATGATCATCAGGAAACGGGTTGATGAAATCTTCATCGCAGGCTATATCCTTCCCAGATTTCGAAGTCGCGCAACCAGGATCCAGAAGCTGCATCTGTGCCGTCTCCGGGATGCGTTTGGATTGTCTCTTTCGCTTTTTAATATCACCATTATTCATGACAATATATTATACCATATTGAGTAATTAATTACTATACATTGCTCCCGGACTCAAAAATCGACAGTCTCTTCTGGTCGCGATGCTAGTTGCCGACACAGTCGAGGCAAGATGCCTCTCCCACAATAAGAGGTGCTATGTTGCAGGCCACGCGAATCGCGAGGTCTGTCAGTGTTTTTTAATGATGTGAATTATAAGTTTATGGCAGACAGGAATGTCCGCCCTACCATTTAATAATCGGGGTTTCATTATTTTTCAAGCGTTGTATATCAGGCGGACAAGGGATTTAAATCCCTTGTCTATTATCCGTAACCTTAGGCCTTAAGCCTTACGCCTCAGGCCTACGAACGTGTTTGTTTCCCTTTGATGGAAGGGAAACATCCGCTCTTTGACAATTGAATATCTTGGGAGCATTTTCGTTCCGCGCGACCGGTCCGTCATGAACCTCGATCGAGTTATGTGACGAGGTGAAGAAGTTGTCAGGCTGTAGGGGCGGGTTTAAAACCCGCCCTTGCATCCAAGTTGGAAGCATGCTCACTGTGGGCGGGTTTAAAACCCGCCCCTACGGGTGCTACTAACAACTTTTTCCTCCAGGAAAGTACAGGTCTTAACGGCGAGGGGCTACCGGGTTTATTACAAAAACTACGGGCCCCCGTGAACCGGGCCGAATCGCATTTGGAAGGGTTAGGGAATACACCCATCCGTTCGCCCTGAGGAATCCCGCTGCAAGCGGGATGTCTCGAAGGGTGAAAAGGATGAACGACCGCTCAACCGTTATCCTTCGATCCCGCCTGGGCGGGACTCAGGATGAACGGTATCGCTGACCACCAATTACCCTAACCCCTGAACCCTTCTTCCAAAAATCCGCGGGCGGGGTGTGTCGATGAGGGGGAACCTAGGCGGGCAAGTATGCCTGCACCATAATCAGGCTTAAGACTTAAGGC
>JAAEQF010000077.1 GCA_024231695.1 FCB group bacterium | reverse complement strand
CCGGGCGGCTTCATGGCGCCCGCCTCCTTGAGCACGCGGTAGACGCTGGCCGGAGAGACCGCCACCACGTCGGCGTCAATGAGCATGTAGGTCAAGCGACGATAGCCCTCAAGAGGATGCGCGTGATAGAAAGAAACGATCGCCTCTTTCTCCCAATCCTCCAGCCAGAAATCACGAGGCAAGCGGGCGTTGTGCTCATT
The DNA here is from genome assembly GCA_024231695.1 of FCB group bacterium. Taxonomy (GTDB): domain Bacteria; phylum Zixibacteria; class MSB-5A5; order GN15; family JAAZOE01; genus JAAEQF01. Next base: position 961 of record JAAEQF010000077.1, on the reverse strand, counting down.
GGCCTGGCCGTAACGCCGCCGCCACTCGTAGTACTTGCCGCGCCCGATCCCGACCCAACCGACCAGCCGCGCCGCCGGCAGCGAGGCCCGCTTCGACCAATAGCCCACGTAATCGATCACCTCGTCGCGAACGTCGGGCTTAGTCCACTGGCCCATTAGCGGCGGCCAAGTTTTTTTTGAGCGCAACGTGAGACTCCATGATCTCGGCGATCACCTCGTCCTTGTGGGCGAGTTTGTTCTTGAGGGCGCTGACCTCGGACTCAAGGCGACGGCCCTTGGCGTCAGAGCCCCGCTCAAACGCTGCATGGCCCTTCTCAAAAAAATCCTTCTGCCAAAGATAGAACTGATTGGGACGAAGGCCATACTCGTCGCATAAATCCGAAACCGGCGCCCGATCAACCAAATGCCGCCGGATAATCCGGACCTTCTCCTCCGCCGAAAATTTCCTCCGTTTACCTGTCACAGCCAATTCCTCCTTCCCGGTCAGATCTTAACCGGACAAAGGGAAATGTCCTATTCCGACTGAGGCATTACAACCTGCCCCTTTAGTGTTTATTTTTCCTATCGTTCCAATCCCGCCACTCCCTTTCCGTCTTCCTTGGAAATTTCCCAAATCACCCCCAATCCCAATACCAGTCCCAGCCCCAGCACCGATATGATAATTGGAGGTAATTAATGGGCGCAAAACAACTACTGATAAACAGAAGGAATCAATTGGGATTTGACTATTTTGACATTTCCCAGTTATTGGGAGTTTCGTGGTCCGAGTATAATGACATCGAGAATTTTGAAATTGATGAGGGTGAAATAACCCTAGATATATTAATTGGTCTGTCAAATAATCTTGGCATTGAATTGGATGAGTTAACGAAAGAAATCTTTCATGAAGACAGACCTATTTTCAACCCTGATAAAAGTTTGAAGGAATTAAGAGAGTCGAAGGGAATATCAAAAAATCAAT
>JAAEQF010000076.1 GCA_024231695.1 FCB group bacterium | reverse complement strand
TGTATGCTTATCGCAACGCATTATAGTGAATACAGCCCATAGTTGCTGGGCTGAAAATCCCTCCCTAATTATTATTCTACTCCATGACGCGGCGGGCGCCGAGGAAACGCTTTTTATAATATTTGTCTAAAAGACTCGATATAATTATTCCGTTCGACGTGGAAGCATGTACGAATTCATCGAAGCCGACATAGATACCGACATGCGACACGCCTCTCCCCCCGGTATCGAAAAAGACCAGATCGCCGAAATATAGATCGCCTCGTTCAACCTCGCGCCCGGTAACGAACAGTTTTTCCGTCGTGCGCGGCAGATGAATCGAGGCGTATTCGTAGTACACCGTTCCAATAAATTCGGAGCAGTCGTAACCTTTGCGTTCTGTCGATTTACCGGCCGAGGGGCGGCCCAGAAAAGTATCGATGATTTCGCCCAACACGATCGGATCGACGGCGTACTTCGAGGCTTTTTGCTGCGGCGCGGATTGTTTTCGGGTGGCGGTCTTGCGTTCGCCTTCGTTGTTGCCAAGATGGCCTCCGCCATAGCGAGGTGTGCCCTGACAGCCGCAAAGGACGGCCAAAATGATGAGAATAACAAGATGTCGATACATAAGCAATCAGCCCAGTTTCGGGTAAATAATTCCAAATCGTCTTTTATAATAGATTCTTGTTATGATGATTGTCAACAAAAGAAGAAGCAGATAAAAGGGATAATGAATCCCGGCCAGAATAGTCAACATCAGGATCGGCAGTTTGCATGCGGCCATGAGCGCGCGAGGTCTGAGCGAAAACAGAAGGCTGACTACCATAATCAGAGTTACCATAGCAACCAGAAGGATTTCATAATTGCGTGTCCAGAGTGAGGCAGCGGCGGTTGCCAGCGTAGTTAGAAAGGCCAGCCAAAGGGCGCTTTGGGGGCCGAGAACGACGGCAACGGTTTTCTTGCCGGAGAGGGCGTCACCTTCGGCATCGGGGATCGTAGTCATGATATAGCCGACGGCGATTGCCAGAAAATACGGCAGAGTAGAAACGAAAATTCCCGGAGTCAGGCCCTCCCCGGCCATAGCCAGCCTCGGCACCAGAAAGCCATAGGCGACGGCATTGGCCAAAAGACCCTCAATGGTCCGATCTTTGAGTTTGACCCTCGGCAGGGAATAAAGTATTCCCAGCCCGACCATCATCAAGGCCGGGAAAAAAGTGGCATACGATACAAAAGCGATAATCCCCAAACCGGCCAGAGTCATAATTATCGAATACGTCCAGGCGGTTCTGATGGAGATGATTTCGCGCGGCAGGAAAAACAGTTTGTCGTTGAACCGGTCGGTTTCGATATCGAATATTTGATTGAAAGTATAGGTTCCCGAGGCGAGCAAACTCAGGCCGATGAGTATTATCAAAACCTCGTTTCCGGGTCCCTGCGGATAAACAGCGAACGGCAGAGTATTATCGGTTTGAAGAATTACGGCATGGAAATGAAGAAAGACGGTCCAGACCGGAATCAGAAGCATCGGCCGACCGAAAAATATCAGATCGAATAACTTTGTAACCATGACGCCTGCAACACATATTTGAGGTACAGGTACATAACCGGTGCGGCAAAGAGAAGCGAATCGAACCGGTCCAGAACGCCTCCGTGCCCCGGAATAATGGCCGATGAATCTTTGATCCCCTGTGACCTTTTCCAGAGTGATTCGACCAGATCGCCGAGTTGTCCGAACAGGCCGATGAGAGTGCCGATGGCGATGAAATGCCAATAGGCCACATCCTGCAGCCAGAAAGTCTTGAAAAGAGCGGCCGCCAGAAAAACGCCGACAAAACCACCAACGAAACCTTCGACGGTTTTATTCGGTGAAACGGTCGGAGCCAGTTTGTGTCGGCCGAATTGTCTGCCGAAAAACAACGCCGCCGTATCACACAGCCAAAGCGAGCCCAGAAGATAGAATACCCACCAACTACCGGCCGCGGCGCTTAGCCATTGGCCTTCGCCACGTACCAGATAGACGAAAGGAAATAGAAGCCCGATATAAAAACTTCCCCAGATGATGTAAACCATGCGATTGAACAGGGCATCAATCGGTTCGGTTCCGATGGCCAGCAGGATTCCGGTCAGTATAAACACTCCCAGCAGGCAAATACCGCCGTACACAGCAGAACCGGTGGCGGTGAAATAGACTGCCCCGAGAACGCCTGCAAATGGGATCAGGAAAAAGGGCGAGGTGAGAGCCAGTTTGCCGCCGTGAAGATATTCATATATGCCCACGGCCGCCAGAAGCAGGATGAAATATAGGAAAAGATCACCGCCGCGAAAGATCAGGAAAAGAATGGCCGGAATAGCCACGACCGCGACGCTGATTCGCTGGGTCAGATTTTTCGAGATCATTTGGAGGCGATCCGCCCGAAACGGCGGTCCCGCTTTATATAGTCCATTACGGCCTCAATGAATTCCTCTTTGTCAAAATCGGGCCAGAGCGTATCGGTAATATACATCTCGGTGTACGAGGTCTGCCAAATCAGGAAATTGGATAAACGTTTTTCGCCGGAAGTCCTGATCAACAGGTCGGGATCGGGCAGTTCGGCGGTATAGAGATATTGGGCAAAAAGCGTATCATTGATCTGGCGTGAGGAGATTTTTCCCTTTTTGATATCGCGCACCAGGTCTTTGACGGCATCGACAATTTCCGTGCGGCCGCCGTAATTAAGGGCCAAATTCAGCGTCAATCCTGTGTTACCGGC
>JAAEQF010000075.1 GCA_024231695.1 FCB group bacterium | reverse complement strand
TTTATATTGATCATAGCTGATGCCAAGCTTTTGAAACAGTTTATCAATACCGGGTTGCGGCATAATGGCTGTGGCCAGCACGACCATATCAGCTTCAATCTCTACCGCGGCTCCGGACAGGGTGTCTGCGCCCTTGACGATAAGCTTATCACCGGAGCGATAAATCCGGGAAACACGGCCCCGCAAATAGACAGCGCCGTCTTCCTCAATCGCCCGCCGCACAAATTCGTCGTAATTTTTTCCGGGGGAACGGATGTCCATATAAAACACATAGGCCGTACCATCATGGACCTTGTGTTTGTACAACATGGTATGCTTGGCCGTATACATGCAACAGATCTTGGAGCAGAACTCGACGCCCTTTGAGGGATGGCGGCTGCCGATACATTTCAAAAAAACAATCGACTGCGGCTCTTTGCCGTCGGAGGGCCGCTTCATGGCGCCGCCCGTCGGCCCGGAGGCAGAAGCGATTCGTTCGAACTGCAGGCCATCGATAATATCCGGATCAGTACCGTAACCATACTCGCCATATCCGGTAGTATCCGGATAAGGCCCTTGCTTGTCTACGGAATAAAGGTCATAGCCCGTTGCCACGACAATGCCGCCGACGGCCTCTTCTACCAGCTCATCGGTTTGTTCATAATCAATGGCGTCGGCAGGACAGGCCTTTTCACAATTCTTGCATTTGCCTTTGGTATAATAGAAGCAATTGTCACGGTCAATCACCGGCCGGGCCGGTACCGCCTGAGGAAAAGGAATATATATAGCCGTCCGGTTCGTCATGCCCCGGTCAAACTCAGAAGGTATCTTTTTGGAAGGGCACTTCCGCATACAGTCGCCACAACCCGTGCATTTATCGATATCAACAGAGCGGGCCTTCTTTTTAATGGTAACTTTAAAATTGCCTACAAAGCCTTCAACCTTTTCCACCTCTGAATAGGTATAGAGCTTAATATTGGGATGGCTGGCGATATCGACCATCTTAGGGGTCAGGATACACTGAGAACAATCCAAGGTTGGAAAGGTTTCTGACAACTGGGCCATATGGCCGCCTACCGAGGGGTCCTTTTCCACCAGGATCACCTCATGACCGCCGTCGGCAATATCCAAGGCCGCCTGAATACCGGCTACGCCGCCGCCTATCACCAGGGCGCGCTTGGTCATTTTGACGCGAACCGGGTCCAGCGGAATATTCCGCTTGACCTTTTCCACCATGACCCTAACCAGCTCTATGGCCTTTTGGGTGGTCATTTCTTCCCGTTCATGAACCCAGGAACAATGCTCCCGAATATTGGCCATTT
>JAAEQF010000074.1 GCA_024231695.1 FCB group bacterium | reverse complement strand
TGATGTAATCTCTGATCATCCCGGATCCCGTCTGTCGAAGACCCCGCTGACTCTTCCGATCAAAAAGAAACCAGGGGTGTTAATAATCCGGTGGAGTCCCCTACCCGGAGACTCCGCCGGAGGCAAGAATGTTCGTCTACTTTCTTTCTAACGCTTCAATTCTGGCTTTTAATTCATCATTTTCCGCTTTGAGACTCTCTAGCTGCACTTGCTGCTCTTTTAGAGCGTCAACCAGCATAGGAATCATATTGCCCGTATTGAGTGTTTGGAAATCTTTGATCGTGCGATCACCGAAGGTTTCGGTGACCGTGCTCACCATGGTGGGATCAATCTCGACGACTTCCTGGGCGATAAATCCTGTTTTCCGACCGGTCAGCGCTTCGTTGTCTCCTATGTAGGCCGGTACATATTCAAAGGTTACCGGGTTGAGCCGCTCAATTTTGTCGAGACTGCCGCTTAATGGCCGAATGTCTGTTTTAACGCGGCGATCCGAAGAAGTTGCCCAAGTTGACTGCGTGGACCGGGCGATTCCATTGACATGTAGGAGATGGGTCGGGTTCGTTATTCCGATGCCAGCTCTGCCGGAGGTGCCGGATGGAAATATCAAAAAGGCATTGGCGGTTGCGATAGATTGAGCGGTTTCTGCATGGCCCCAGACAAAGGTATTGTTAGCAGCACTCGTTAATTGCATGTATTTCCCTCCTGCCCAGGAATAACTGCCGGCGGCTGTGTTGTTTCTCCCGCCGCTAACTGTGGATGCCTCGCCACTGGCGGTGTTGTTTATACCACCACCGACCGTGGAGTAAGTTTGACTGACTATGTTGTTGACACCACCACTAATGGTGGCTGCCTCGCCACTGGCGGCGTTGTTATTCCCACCACCTATTGTGTTCCAATCCTCGCTATTGACAGTGTTATCTTCACCACCGCTGATGGTCGCGCAGTTACCGCTGATGACGGTGTTATTTTTCCCGCCGCTGACGGTAGATCCCTCATCACTGGCGGTATTGTTGCTCCCGCCACCGACTGTGGAGTAATAGTCGGAGCTGTTATTCGCGCCGCCGCTGACCGTCGATCCCTCGCCATTGGCGGTATTATTGTACCCGCCACTGACAGTGGAGTATGAATAATTTTGACCGCTTGTGCCGGTGACCGAGCTACCAAAGCCGGTATTGACATGAGTATTGGCGTATGTTCCGTGCATTGTCGCCCCGCTGGTAGCAATATTCACCATCCTGATAGTGCCGTTCACATCTAATGCTGCTCCCGGAGTCGGAGTCGTGGTGCCAATGCCGACACTTCCGCCATCTTGAACAAAGATACCGTTGCCTCCGTCGTCAAAGAGGGCCAATCCATCCGCGTCTCTGGCACGAACCTTTTCAATCCACATTTCTTTCGTATCCGCTACATATATGTTTCCCGTAATACTCGCTTCTTGGTCACCTCCGGAAAAAGTAGCAATACCATCAACGTTTAACACGCCATTATTACTTGTTCCAACCGTCAGAGCAGAGGAATCTACGAGAATATCTCCTATTGACTGAATAGTAGCTCCAACCTCATCTACATCGGTTCCTTTGGTGATAGTCAGTGAGCCGGGATTAGCGCCGTCAGTGCGGGTAAGCCGTATTTGAGGCTGACCCGTTCCTGAGACTTCCAGGAGAGAATCCGGGGTTGTGGTACCAATGCCCACATTGCCGTTCTCACGATAAATATCATCGCCCGTTCCGGCCGTCCAGAGACCATCCACGCCCGTATCATCAACGCCGTCTGCAAAACCAGCCGGTACGGCCGTCAGGTTATCCCAGTGCAATTGCGATTGGCCCGAAGTCTGCATGTTGGTCTTGGTGTAATAATTAGGGCTGGCCGCTGTCCAGACCTGGTCGGTTTCATCGGCAGTCGTGAAGTGATCCAGATCGCTTATCTGGCTTTCAATGATGGTAATACCCGTGCTTTTATCCCAGGCCGTAAAGACCGGATCCGTTTCCGTGCCGGATGTCAGATACCCTTGAACGGAATGATCTCCCCAGCCATAGGCCGTATTCCACTCATCTGAATCGCCGCCCGTGGCCGTAATCACGCCGTTCACCTCCAGCTTGGTGTACGGGTCAATGACACCGATGCCCACCCGGTCCGTGGAGGCGTCAATAAAGAACAGATTGGCATCTGTATCTCCTTCAATTCGTGTATCTGAATCTATTCCGGATTCATTGATTATCATGCCCCCCTGGAATAGACTCTCGGCATTCGATTTTATCCGCATGACTTCAACTTGCGTAGCTGTTGTATCAGCAAGGCGTATGAGAAGCCTACCGGCCTGATCAGAGCCGGTAATGGACTCAACATCAAACCTGA
>JAAEQF010000073.1 GCA_024231695.1 FCB group bacterium | reverse complement strand
AGTCCTACTTGTGCCGAGGGTTATTTTTTGTATGGTAAGACCAAACAGTGGGAGTTGGTCAGAGTAGAGCTTCAGGAGTAGAAGCAGTAGATAAAAATCGCAATTACCCGAATTTTTTCTTGAGCATAACTTGCGCCGCCTCGGGAACCAGATCGGAAACATCGCCACCGTTGCGAGCCACGTCTTTAACAATCGTTGATGACAGATAAACCCAGGACAAGGCCGGCATCAAAAAGACCGTTTCGACCTCGCGAGCGATACGACGGTTCATCAGGGCCATCTGGAACTCGAATTCGAAATCGGAAATAGCCCGCAGGCCGCGGATGATAGCCGAGGCGCCCTGGCCATGAGCATATTCGGCCAGCAGGTTGTCGAATGTTTCTACCCGGACATGCTCCATGCCACCCAAAGATATTCGGGCCATCTCCAGCCGTTCATCGACACTGAACAGAGTTTTTTTGGTCGAGTTCCGGGCGACGGCTACGATCAATTCGTCAAACAGGCCCAGGGCTCTTTCGACCAGCGAAATATGGCCGTTGGTGATGGGATCGAAAGTCCCGGGGTAGAGCGCGAGTTTTTTCTTTTTATCAGTCATGGCGAACTATGGTTATGGCCGAATCTCCGAAACGGCGCGTGATTAAAATATTTTCAATCTTCGGTTCAATATTTCCAGCGTGTTCCATTATAATTAATGCGCCCGGTTTCAACAACGGATATTTCTCCGGAAAACGGAGGAATTCATCCGGGGTTATCAAATCATACGGCGGATCGGCAAAGATCAGATCGAATTGTTTTTTTTCGGCCAGTAGTATTTCCAGACCTTTTTTATAATCGGTGGTGATCAAACGCGCGGTAAGTTCGCATTTGTCCAAATTTTGTTTGATAATCGATGCCGCCTGCCTGCCTTTTTCGATCAATATTGCCGAGGCGGCT
>JAAEQF010000072.1 GCA_024231695.1 FCB group bacterium | reverse complement strand
TGCAGCAGATAATGCAGCGCCAAATAAAGCGGCAACAAATTTAACTGATAACGCTTCTCCAATTGTAGTTGCTGTTGAGTCCATTGATAGTAATACTGATGGAAACGTGGATGCTATTGAAATACAATTTAGTGAGAATGTGGTTGATGCGGATTTTGATGCAGCAGCTATTGCAGATTGGTTAGTAAGTGATGATAATTTTGTAACAACAGATGTTATTAGCGCTTTTAGTAGTACAGTAACTACAATTGCATCAGATGCGGATGCAAATGATCAGTATGTACGTTTAAGTTTTACACCATCTGCTGTAACAGGTACAGGAGTTATTAAGTATAATTATACTTATAATTCAACTGATTCAATTAATGATGGAGCTAGCAATGATTTAGCATCTATTACTTCAACTGCTGCAACTGATAGCGCAGCGCCTCAGATTTCAACTATGGTTTATCAAGATAGCAATACTAATGGTGATGTAGATAGAATTACAGTTACTTATTCAGAAAATGTTACACTTGATGAGTATGATGCAGCTGATTGGATTTTTGTTAATGGTACTGTAGATAATTTAAATGTAACAGAAGAGAGTGCAGCTGTTGTGGCGAATGGAAATACTATTAGATTAACTGTTAATTGGTTAGATAATGTAACAGGAGAGACTGGAACTGAGCCTACATTACAGTATGTACAAGCAGGAGGGACTGCAAATAGTGTACATGATGCAGCAGATAATGCAGCGCCAAATAAAGCGGCAACAAATTTAACTGATAACGCTTCTCCAATTGTAGTTGCTGTTGAGTCCATTGATAGTAATACTGATGGAAACGTGGATGCTATTGAAATACAATTTAGTGAGAATGT
>JAAEQF010000071.1 GCA_024231695.1 FCB group bacterium | reverse complement strand
GCTCTGGCGATCACATCAAGTATCTTATGGGGATTGGGACTTTTCTGCATGACCTGGTGGGTCATTTTATTTGAAGGGACATCGGGCGATCCCACGTTTTTGGCCTATATCTATCGCGGCTATTGCATCAGCGCCATGGGAAGTATTATCGGATTGCTCTGGGGCCTGATCGACGGCTTGATTGGTGGTGCAATTTTCGGCTGGCTCTATAACAAATGCGCCGATTGCTTTTCAAAAGAGTTATAGCCAGATATATTAAGCGGGTTGACCGTCACCGCCTGAATCCGTATATTCTTATGCTTCCAAAAAAGAACGGAAGAACTTTTTTTTAAAAAGAACCGGAGGATATAACGGAGTCACGTCGAGAAGGAATCGTCACCCGTGGTCATGGAAAGAGATTTATTGTCTTTTGTGACGGCGATTATATCGACTGCCAGTTGCGCGGGCGGGTAAAATTCAAAGCCAAACAGACTACTCCGGTGGCCGTCGGCGACGATGTCATAATCACGATCAGCGGCGACGGCATAGGTGTCATCGAATCGGTCAATGAACGGTGTACTGTTTTGTCCCGGCCGGCTGTCGGGCGCGAAACTATCGAGCATGTCCTGGCGGCCAATATCGATGTCCTTATTATCGTCGTCTCTGTGGCCGAACCGCCTTTAAAGCCGGGACTCATCGATCGCTTTCTCATTACCGCCGCAATCGGCGGCCTGATCCCGGTAATCGTCATCAACAAAATTGATCTCGGTGTCAGCGAGGAAGTCGAGGAGGTCATCCGGGTATATCGTTCACTGGGTCATGAACTGTTTCTAACCTCGGCCATCGAGGAAACCGGTCTCGATAAACTTGGCGTGTATCTCAAAAGCCACCGTTCGATTTTTGCCGGGCATTCCGGAGTCGGTAAATCGACCATTCTCAACCGGATTCTTCCGGGAGTTGATATTCGCACGGCCGAGACTTCAAAAGCGACCGGCAAAGGCCGCCACACTACCAGCCATATGGAACTGTTTCACCGACCGGAAGGCGGATTTATCATTGACAGCCCCGGAATCAAGGTGCTTGGATTGTGGCAGATTGAACAGGAATCTTTAGCCGGATTCTATCCCGAAATGACCGATATTATAGACGATTGCCGTTTCACCGGATGCACTCATCTTCACGAACCGGATTGTGCGGTCAAAGAAGCGCTGGCCGAGGGCCGGATTTCCGCAATCAGGTATCAGAATTACCGCCAGATTTACGAGTCGCTTAAGGCTTAATTTGGTATAATTCGCCAAAGAAAACCATATTGGAAGCCGACAATATAGAAAAGGAATTCTATGGCTTCGAAAAACATTGAAGTTAAAGTGGGATTGCTGGTTATCGTCGGTGCCGCGATTCTGATTGTTGCTCTTTATCTGGCCAAGGGCTACCAGTATGGCCGGGAGTTTTACTCCGTGAATGTACTTTTCCCTGAGGTCGGCGCTTTGGCGCCGGGTGACCCGGTGGCCGTATCCGGAGTAAACAAGGGTAAAGTCAAGGGGATCGAGCTTTTCGAGGGTCGGGTTCTGGCCCAACTCGATATGGGCACCGATGTAGAACTGAAAGAGGATGCCACCTTTATAGTCAAGAATATTGGCCTCATGGGTGAACGATTCGTTGCCGTCAAAACCGGTAAATCGGAAACGCCGCTTGATCTTACCCAACCGGCATCCGGTGGATTCGATCCGGGCATACCTGAAGTTATGGGGATGATGGGTGATGTGATCGGCAATATGGGCGATTTGATCAATTTGTTGGAAGAGACGGTGATTTCTCCGGCCACACTCGACAAATTTTCCGAAACGGTGACCAATCTTAATAAAATTACAGGCCGTCTTGAATCGGCCACCAAAACCAATATTCCCAAAATTGACAGCGCCATCAACGATTTCACGATTATGGCCAAGCGTCTCAAGAATGGTCTGGCCCAAAATCAGGAACATATTGACACGGCCGTGGTTAATTTTGACGAAGCATCGCGGCGCCTGATCGCCTTGACCGATGATATGGCTGAGGCCTCGGCCAGACTCAAATCGTTCGCTACCGATCTCGACGAATCGGAAGGCTCGCTGCGTATGTTTCTTGAAGACCGGCGGTTGTATGACGATCTGCGGTTGACGGCCCATAATCTCGATAGTCTCGTCACCGACATTCGCGACAACCCCAAAAAATATATAAATTTCACCGTGGAGATTTTTTGATTATGAAATTCACCCTGGCCCTGGCTCTCCATAATCATCAACCGGTCGGGAATTTTTCCGCGGTTTTCGAAGAGGCTCATACCAAATGCTATCTTCCATTTCTGGAATTGATTAAAAACTATCCGCAAATAGAATTCTCACTGCATCAGTCCGGCATTCTCTGGGATTGGCAAAAACAGCATCATCCGGAATTCTTTGAACTCGTAGGGAAGATGGTTGACAGCGGTCAGGTCGAATTACTCTCCGGTGGGTTCTACGAGCCGATCATGCCGTCAATTCCTGAACGGGACGGCGTCGGACAGATGAAAATGATGTCGGCCTATCTGGAAAAACATTTTGAGGTAAAACCGAAGGGGATGTGGCTGGCCGAACGGGTGTGGGAGCCGCATTTGCCCCGGATTATCAACGAAAGCAATCTTTCCTTCTTACCTCTGGATGATGCTCACTTTAAATATGCCGGGCTGCGCGAAGAGCAGTTATTCGGCCCGTATATAACCGAGGATTCCGGCAAAACGGTCACTCTTCTACCGATCCTGCAAAAACTGCGTTACCTGATTCCTTTCGGCACGCCCGAAGAGGTTATCGATTATCTTCATCAGGCGGCGCGTGAACATCCCGGCGGACTGGCCGTCTATGCCGACGATGGCGAGAAATTCGGTGTTTGGCCCAAGACTTTCGAACATTGCTATACCGATCGCTGGTTGACTCGTTTCTTCGCCCTCCTTGAGGAAAACTCCGACTGGTTGGATGTAGTCTCTCTGGGCGAGGCGGTTGCCCGGTACAAGCCGATCGGGCGTGTTTATCTGCCATCGGCCTCTTACCGCGAAATGTTGCACTGGGCCTTGCCGCAGGATGGTTTTACGGCTCTGGATAATTTTGAGCAGGCGCTGGATGAACACAACCTGATGAATGATTTCGGGCATTTCGTTCGCGGGGGACATTGGCGTGGTTTCTTGACCAAATATCCAGAATCGAACCTGATGCATAAAAAGATGCTGGCCGTTTCCGACTTGTATGATCAGGTTTCGAAAATGACCGGCATTGATGGGCGCGAACTGAAGAAAGCCGAGCATCTTCTTTTTGCCGGACAATGCAACTGCCCCTACTGGCATGGTGTATTCGGCGGGCTGTACCTGCCGCATCTGCGCTGGGCCATATATCGCAAGCTGGCCGAAGCCGAAAAAATCCTGCGGCGTATGGCCGGCCGAACGATTTATGCCGTCATTGAGGACCGTGACCGGGACGGATTCGATGATATTGCCCTCGGCGGGCGTGACCTGTCGCTGGTCATCTGCCCCGAACGAGGTGGGCAGATCACCGAACTGATATCCCTTGAAAACAATGTCAATATAGCAGATTGCCTGACCCGCAGACGTGAGGGGTATCATCAGAAACTAATCGAGGCCAGGGGACAGTCGCACATTGATTCGACCCTGTCGATTCATGATCAGGTGTTGACCAAGGAAAGCGGTCTGGATAAAATCCTGGTTGATGATTGGTACTTGAGACGGCCTCTGACCGATCATTTTTTGTCTCAGGATACGAGCCTTGAGGATTTCCAGTTCGGGCGCTATCGGGAATTGGGAGATTTTATCCTCGAGCCGTTTGAATCCGAGTTAACCGAGAGCAATGACAGCTACCGCGTATGCCTGACCCGTAACGGAAAAGTCTGGCATGGCGATTTCCACTGTCCGGTTCGTTTGGAAAAAACGATCATTCTCCCCAAACTGGGCGGCGACTTGATAATCAGATATCGCCTGCTCCAGCATGACCTGGAAATTATGCCGATCAATTTTGGTGTCGAATTCGATTTTAACCTGTTGGCTCCTGATGCCGAGGATCGCTATGTTGTCATCGACGGCCGGAGGCCCAAAAGTGGCTCACATCTGGCGGCTGTCGGCGAACATAGCCAGTCGCAGGTTGTTGCTTACCACGATGAATATCAACAACTTGGTATATCCATCGAATCCGAGCAGTCGGCCAGGATATGGCGGATGCCGATTTATACCGTATCGCTGTCCGAAGGCGGCTTTGAAAAGGTCTTTCAGGGCAACAACACTCTGTTTGCTTATAATAAAGCACTGGCAGCCGGGGAAGAGTTCACCATCGCTTTTAAACTTTATATCGGATCACGCGAAAAGATGCCCGCCTTTCGGCCGACCAAACAGACCACAACTGAAAAAGTATGATCATTGTTCCGGTCATCGAAAATTGTATGGGAAACGGATCGTCCGTTTCCCTTTTTATTTTGCCTGGGTTACTGGAATCAAATGGGACACAACGATCATTTTATACCAGGAAATCGATATTTGATCAGCGTAGCGATAGCCTTGGCGCCGTCTTGCCAGCGGATCTTTTTGCCTTCGGTCATCTTGCGCGGATGATAATGAATCGGGATTTCATTTATTTTTATTCTTCGGCGAGCCAGCTTGGCCACCAGTTCGGGACAGAATTCAAATCCGCGGCATTTCAAATTCAGTGATTTCATCAGCTCCGTTCGCACCATTTTGTAGCACGTCGATTCATCGGAGATATCCAGACCGTAGAGAAAATTGGCCAGCATGGTTAGAAACTTCCCTCCCAGATAATATCGCCGGTAGGAATGCTCTGAATGAGAATGCAGATTACGCGACCCAAATACCGCATCAGCATTGTTTTCCACGGCAACATCCAGCATCCTCTGGATATCTTTGGGATCGTATTCCAGATCGGCATCCTGAATAATAGTGTATACGCCTTCGGCCGCATCCAAACCGGTTCGGATTGCCATCCCCTTGCCCTGATTAGACTCGTGCCGCAAATACAGGATTTTCTTCTCATCCGCCAGAGATTTTAATATTTGAGGTGAGCTGTCGGTCGAACCATCATCAACAGCAATGATTTGCATTTCACAGGGGAGAGCCATGAGTTTTTCCAGCAATATTGCCAGAGTTTTACTCTCGTTATATACTGGAACGATAGCGGTTAAAAGCATATTTGACAATTTACAGCGTATTGACTCATCTGTCAATCACTTAGATATGTCGGGAGCGGTTTGGCCTTGTCTTAAAGAAACGTGATGCCCATTTTAAGAATTATTCTCAAATATTGGGTATTTATGGAGAGTATTTACTGAATGTCAAAAGCGAACTGTTTACTCGTTGTTTTGATTACGGCGACAATGTTGGTTGGATTTTCCGAAGTTAAATCTGACAATGTGCAATTCTGGAGTCGGTTTAGTGTTGAGCATTCTGAGTTTTCCAGCGGCCCTGTTCGATGTGAGGTCGGGTTCAGGTTTGGAGATGGGCTCGACGACTTTTATTACCGACATATCGATTTTGGCATAAAAACCGGCGAGCAGGAACCGAAAATTATCGAATTCTCGCTACGTTTCGATCAGACGAAAATACAGAGGGATCAATGGAAATGCGAAATTAGATCGTTGTTTTATGACATCCTCATGCGGATTGGCTGCTTGAAACCGGTCCCAGTAAATACGAGTTGATGTTGGATGTTACTGAAAGACATAGTCTTCTATGAGAGCAGGCAGTCAGGGTCTTTCCGGAAACGGCTTCGGGAAGACTGGCAAGGCCAAAAGGCCATCATTTTTGTGCTCATTGGAGCGATCACTCAGGGAAACGAGGGGATTCTTGACTATTCAAGGAGTTTTTTGTTTATTCAGAGAACGGAAAGGACAAATTATATTTCGAAAACTCTATCTGGGAAATCTCGGATTAGACATATTTCTTGCTGAGATTTTAATATACATTTCCCAAAATATTCGTAAAATGCAGTTATTGCGATCTGATATGCTTTGGTAAGGAGGAATAATAGTCATGACTAAATTGGAAACCTTTCAAGACTTTTTTACCACGCAAAATATCCAGGTGGAGATGCTAGGGTTTATCGTGAATTTACTGTTGACCGCACTATTGGCGTATTCCCTAGGTAAAATGTACGTACGGTTTGGAACTTCACTTTCTAACCGTAGTATGTTTGCCAAGAACTTCCTCCTGTTGGCAACGACAACAATGTTGGTTATTACGATTGTGAAATCCTCGTTGGCCTTATCTCTCGGGCTTGTTGGAGCTCTCTCAATTGTGAGATTCCGGGCTGCTATCAAAGAACCGGAAGAGTTGTCGTATCTATTTTTCGCGATCGCGATTGGCCTCGGGTTCGGCGCTAACCAGAGGTTGATATCAATCGTGGCGTTTCTTCTAATCGCCGGAATGATACTGATCAGAAAATCGGCCAACAAACCAAGCAAACAGCAGAACCTACACCTCACAGTTTCTACAGTCGATCGCTCGAATATTGAAGTTAAAAATGTCGTCAGCCTCCTGGAGAAAAATTGCACAATGGTAAACATGGTCCGACTTGACGAGGCCAAGAACTCATTGGAGGTTTCTTTTCAATTAGAATTTGCCAATTACGAGAAGCTGGAAAATACTCGGTCCGCTCTGCGTCAGCTTGACGATTCGATTCAAATCTCATTTATGGATCATAAAGGGATCCTCTAAATGATAATCAAGGATAATAGTGGTAGCAGACTGATTGAGGCGTTAAATGCGATCCAAAGCAAAATCTCTCGAAGATTATTTATTCTGATTGTAGTTTTGGTTCTTCTACCGGCAGTCTTTATCGCCGGCATGTTGACCCATCGTTCTGGAGTATTGGGTGAAGTTATTAATCCGATAGTTACCAATAAAATGTGGATCATTAATTACATGAAAGGAAAGATGTCTGCTCCAGAGGTTCTGACTCTTGATATTAATTATGAAAATTATCAAAAACTTGCCTACAATCGACATTTGGCCCTAAAGCGAGGGCGTCTTCTGCCGGAGTACAGGGACGAAGTTTCCGGTTTCATACGATACAAAGATGATCGCTACAGGGTCAAATTGAGACTCAAAGGAGACTTGCGAGACCATTGGGAAGATGAAAACAGATGGTCGTTTCGGGTCAAGGTTCGTGGTGAGAACACATTGTTTGGAATGAAGCAGTTTTCTCTTCAAAAGCCATCGACAAGAGGGTTTCTCAATGAATGGATCCTGCATGAGGTATTGAAACATGAAGGATTTGTCGCTTTAAGATATGATTTTGTTGAAGTTGAGGTAAATGGGGAAAACCTTGGTGTCTATGCTATTGAAGAACATTTTGAGAAGCGTTTAATTGAGCATAACCAGCGTCGCGAAGGTCCAATTATAAAATTTGATGACTACTTAAGATGGGCCAGCGATTCAAGAGAAGGATCGGTTGGCTATAATGATGCCTTTTACTCAGCCCCGATTGATGCCTTTCAAACTAATAAAATAAAAACAGATTCGGTATTTGCACACCAGTTCAATATAGCCAAAAATCTTTTGGCCGGTTTCCGAAGCGGAGAATTGTCGGTAAATGAGGCCTTTGATATTCATAAGTTGGCCAGGCTTTTTGCACTCATTGATTTGTTTGGGCATCATCATGCCACATATTATGCGAACATAAGATTTTACTATAACCCTGTCACCTCACTTTTGGAACCGATCGGATATGATAATCAATTATTACGAGATGTCTCGCTTGAACTACTGGAAGGGGAAGACCTCAAAAGGAGTAATTGGAATGAGAATCATTGGATATCATTGTTTCTGAAGGATCAGAAGTTTTACGAGGAATACATTGGAGAACTTGTTCGGGTTTCATCCGATGACTTTCTGAACCTGATTTTCGCCAAAATTGAGGCCCGGATTGAAGAAAAGCTTAATATTCTCTATAAAAGCTTTCCTGCCTATAAGTTCGAGGGCAAAGGCATCCTGTACGCAAATCAGGACTATATCCGAAACAGGTTAAACCCTAAAAAGGGATTGCAGGCTTACTATAAAAGTGAGAAAACCGGGACCATCACTCTGGAGATCGCCAACAATCATACTCTCCCGATAAAGCTGGCTGAACTCATCCTGGATGACAGCCAAACCTACCGTCCACATACTGAATATATCATTCCACAAAAAGGAGTATTAAAACCGCTTGAATTTATAATATGCCAATTCGACAGAAGCGATTCCGCAGCAATTACTGAAAGTAGGTCGGAGAATCTGAGGTTGTCATTTAAAGTATTGGGGGCTGATAGGGAATTGACAATACTGGTTCATCCCTGGTCGCACTATTCCGATAGTTTTGTCGATGATGATTTTATCAGACAACCTCCCAATGTTGATAGTTTCGACTGGATGACAAAAGATACCGCCTCAAAATCAATCTTTATAAAACCGGGTGTGTGGGAGCTGAGCCAGAGTTTGATTATTCCTCCCGGATATGTTATCCACTGCTCGCCGGGAACGCAGTTGTCGCTGTTTAATTCGTCTCGGATTCTTTCCTACTCTCCTCTCCGTTTTGTTGGAAGCGAAAAGAACCCAATCTTGATTCAATCTCCTGATTCTACCGGTCAGGGAATAGTGGTTCTAAATGTGTCTGAAGAATCGCTGATGGAGTATGTTCTGTTTAGCAATTTGGGAACTCCATCTGCCAGCGGGTGGCAACTTACCGGGGCGGTTACTTTTTACGAATCTCCTGTAAAATTCGATAATTGTCGATTTGTTCAAAACAGATCTGAGGATGCGTTGAATATAATCAGAACCAATTTTGAAATAGTGAACTCTAATTTTATAGACATCTTTTCCGATGCTTTTGATGGCGACTTTTGCGAGGGGAAAATAAGTAAGTGCTCATTTGTAGGTTGTGGTAATGATGCGGTAGATGTGTCGGGAAGTCTCCTTGGTCTGGATAATATTTACATTAATGGTGCGGGAGATAAGGGGATCAGCATCGGTGAAAATAGTAATACCTCCGCTGAGGAAATAGTTATTGAAAACGCAGAATTAGCTGTTGCCTGCAAAGATTTGTCAAAACTGACTATTTCAAATCTTCATCTTATATCCTGTACGGTCGGGCTGACACTCTTTCAGAAAAAGTCTGAATACGGGCCATGTAGTACGACCGTAACCGGATTGGATTTAAAAAACGTGGAGGTGCCGTATTTAGTCGAGACGGGGTCGCAATTAGTCGTTGATGGGGATGGCATCACACAGGACCAGGAGAATATTAAGGACTTATTGTATGGTGCCAAATATGGCAAAAGTAGTAAATAAGGACCGATGGTGATAGACGCTAAATCCTCTCAAATGTCCGACACCCGGATTGAACGGAAATATTTTGTTACATCATTAGACACTCGTGAATTGGAGAGCATCATAAAGTTCCATCCGGCTTTATTCCAGGAGATTTACTATCAGAGGAGAGTAAATAATATTTATTTTGATAACTGTAGCTTTTTGAATTTTCGGGATAACATAGACGGTTCGCAATATCGATTGAAAGTCAGGATAAGATGGTACGGTGATCTTCATGGCGAAATTGTAAAACCTGTTCTGGAATTCAAAATCAAGAACGGGCTGGTAGGATGGAAATCATCAAGAACCCTGAAGAGTTTTGATATTGGTCCTGGTAAGCTACATGAAAGGATAAAAAATGTTTTCTCAATGTCAAACTTATCAGAAAAAATTCGGGAGTTGTTGGCGTTGCAGATGCCGGTGTTGTTGAATAGCTATAAGAGGAAATATTACCTGTCTGCCGATGGAAAATTCCGCCTGACATTGGATACATTAATGGAATATTATCGAATTATTCCTTCGCAGAGTAATTTCCTGGGTAAATATATCGATCAGGATAGCCGGATAGTTGAGCTAAAGTACGCTCCAAATCTGGACAATGAAGCAACCAATATCTCAAGTTATTTCCCTTTCCGGGTAACCAAGAGTTCCAAATACGTTAGCGGCATTGAATTTGTAAATCAATTATAGGCTTTATCTTAAGGCGTAACATTCCAAATCATTATATAGGCTCCCCAATTGGGCAATTGAATAAACCAGCGTTAAACAGCAATGCGATTATTCCGAATATCCATATCCACACCTTTTTGTCAAGTTCAGAAGCGAGATATGCTATTAAAGGACATGCAAGCTCATCTTGAATATATAGCCCTCAAGCGCGAGGTCCTTTCCATGGCCAATCGGAAGGCGCTGGAGACAATATCCAGGTTGGCCGAGAAACATCAATTCGAAGTTTTCATCGCCAATGGCCCGGTTTATATTGGACTGTATGAAGACTCATCTTTTCAGAAATATTATGGTGCACTGAAGACGGAGCTTGAGAGAATAACTGGTAACAATCCGCACTTGCATTATATTCTTAATCCGCCGATGACTTTCGACAAGGAAGACCTGCAATCGGTCGATCATGTCACGGCAACAGCGACCCAAACCTATTCGACTCGACTGGCGGCGGAGATGCGTTCTCTATCGCCAACGGAATAAAAAAACCGGATTGTCAAAAGACAATCCGGTCGGATAAGTCTGTCTTATAAAATCACTTCATTAAGATCATCTGCCGCGCTTGAATGAAATCTTCGGCCATGATTCGATAAAGATAAATGCCGCTGGCCACAGATTGGTTATTCTCATCGGTGCCGTTCCAGACAATTGCGTGTTGACCGGCAGATTTGCTTTCATTGAGAAGGGTGCGTATTCGTTCTCCGAGCAAATTAAAAACCTCTATAGTAACATAGGACTGTTTCGGTAAAGTGAAATCGATCGTGGTCGCCGGGTTGAACGGATTAGGATGGTTCTGGGAGATGGAGTAATTGTTGGGTAGAAGAACAAAGTCGTTATCGTCGGCGGTGGTATGCGAATTCTGGCCGTTAATGAATACAGAAACATCCCATGATTTATACCCGGCCGAGGCCAGATCAATATCATTGTCGCCGTCAATGTCGGCGGCGCATACCGACCAGCAGCCCTCGCCGGCGGGGAAAGTCACCGGATAGGTGAATGTTCCGTTGCCATTGTTCTGCAAAACGCCGACTACGCTGGTTCCATAATGCGAGACGGCGATATCAAGGTCGCCGTCGCCGTCAAGGTCGGCGGGTATCGCGACTGTGGGTACACTGCCCCCAGTATTATAGCGGACTTCCGGTGGGAAAACACCGCACATATTACCAAGAAGAATGGACACCGAACTACTGCCGCCGTTGGTGGCAATGATATCGGGGTAGCCATCGTTGTTGAGGTCGGCCGCTCGGACACATCGAACAGCAAAACCGACAGGATAATCGGTGCGAGGTAGAAGTGTGCCATCGTTGTGAACCGGAAAGACCGAGACCGAACTTCCCATGTAATTGGCAACCAGGATTTCCTTGATACCGTTATCATCGAGGTCGACGGAATATACAGAATAGGGGTAGTCACCTGTTTCGTATAGTGAGGGCGTATTAAACGTGCCATCACCTTTATTCAGGAAAGTAGCAACCTGGTCATACATTGCAGAGACCGCGATCAGGTCGTTGAACCCATCACCGTCCAAATCGGACGCATGAATTGATTCCGGGTCACCAGCAAAATCATAAGTGTCGGCAGGCAAAAACGTCCCTGCCCCGGTATTGATTAGTACTGAAACTCCCTCTGAATCTGCAACATTTTCTCTGCCGGAATAAACTGCCGCCAGATCCAGGTTTCCGTCATTATCAAAATCCGAAGCGATTACAATTCGTGGGCCGTCGCCTACACCATAATTGGCAGCGGTTAAAAACGAACCATCACCAGAATTCAGCAGGACGGAAACATCATCGGTATAACAGTTGGCCGAGATCAAATCCTGATGCCCATCACCATCGACATCGGCGTATATTACCGAACAGGGGCCGCGCCCGGCCAGATAGTCGATGCGGTCGTCGAAAATTATGGTCGCTCCGGACAGAGAGGCAAAATATACCAAAAGAACTACTAATAGGATGGCGGTTTTTTCTCGCATTGGAACCCTCCCCGGATCAATTTGAGATTTCCATGATTTGTGTATAGTCTTACCACATAATTTAATACAAGTTCCTGAATTGCCAAGCGGTTTTTCATCCTTTGACGCCGATCCGAATAATTCCATCCGCGGTCAAAATCATATCGTATTTACTTAAAAGGAGGAAAATAATAGGCTTGGCTACGGCTGTGCGGAATATTATTTTGAATATGATGCCTCAGTCACCAGTATTGAATCAGGAGAATTACTCATGCAGAATTTCACCTTTCATTTGCCGACAAAAATCATTTTTGGAGCGGGTACTCTGGATCAAAGTGGAGTCGAGGGAATCAAACTCGGCCGCCGGGCGTTGATCGTTACCGGAAAAAGATCGGCCGCCGCTTTCGGAATAATTGACCGAGTGACAACTTATCTGGAAAAGGAAGGGGTGGAGGCAGTTGTATTCGACAGGATCGAGCCGAATCCGAGAACGACTACCGTTGACGAAGCTGGAGAACTGGCCCGGGAAAACGATTGTGATTTTATTGTCGGTCTGGGTGGCGGTTCGCCGATGGATGCGGCCAAGGCGATTGCTGTAGCGGCTTTGGAAGCCGAACCTATTTGGGATTTTATTCCCCGAGGCAATCTGCCCGTGAAAACTGTCAAAAAAGCCTTACCGATTATGGAAATTCCCACTCTGGCCGCTACCGGATCGGAAGCGGATGCCGGCGGAGTCTTTACCAATTGGGAAACGCATGAGAAGGCCGTTCTGTTTTCACCTCTATTATTTCCCCGCGTATCGATTATCGACCCGGAGCTGACTGTGACGGTTCCGGTCGATTACACGATTGATGGCGGTGTCGACATAATCTGTCATGTTATTGAAGGCCTGTTCACCGGCGATGACAATACGCCGATTCAGGATCGGTTCGCCATGTCGGTCATCAAAACCGTGATGGACAACCTGCCGCTGGTTATCGAAAATGCAGAAAATATCGAGGCGCGGGCCAATATCTCCTGGGCTTCGGCCGTGGCTCTATCAGGTATGGTCAATTCCGGCCGGGGAGGGTCTTACCCAATCCATGCCCTGGAACATGCAGTTTCCGGTTATTATGATATTTCCCACGGCAGGGGGCTGGCGCTTCTTTTGCCGGTAATTATGGAGTACAGCTATAAGGCAAGACCTTCGAAATATGCCCTGTTGGCCGAGGAACTATTTGATATTCATCGCGACGGGCAAACCGATGAGCAATTGGCCGTTAAAGGGATCGAGGAAATGAAACAATTTTTAGCATCAGTTGACCGACTGCTGACGCTTAAAGATGTAGGTGTGGAAGATGATTTTCGGTTTGAGGCGATGGCCGACGATACCCTTCGTATTTATGGTGTTGACGGTAAATTTCTCGATAACCCGAAAAGACTGTACAAGGAGGATATTTTGAACCTCTTTAAACGGTTGTCCGCTTGACAGGAAAGCCAAAATGTGCCGTAAGTGTTTGATGATGAACCGATTGGGTAACCTCAAGGGGAGCACAGAAAATACGAAAAGGGATTGCTATTTTAAAACATTTGGCCTATTTTGGTGTTAATATGGATTAAGCGGTATGGCCAAGTATGGCGGTCTGCCGATACTTTGAAGGAGTAGAGCTTGAACTATTTCATGTTGCTTTCTGCCCAACCGTCGGATGGCGGGGGCGGTGCCGGATCGATGCTGGTTACACTGGGGCCGATGATCCTGATTTTTGTGATCTTCTGGCTGTTATTGATTCGACCGCAGCAGAAAAAACAAAAAGAACACAAGAAGCTGCTGACAGAATTGAAAAAAGGCGATAATGTTGTTACCAGCAGCGGAATGATGGGAGTCATATCTTCGTTGAACGAAGAGAAAAATATTGTGGTTCTGAAAGTTTCGGATAACACCAAGATTGAGTTCTTGAAATCTTCCATCGCCGGGAAGATTGAGTAAAAGATTTTGGAGCGGCAATGGCGATAAGGCCGATCATTAGGTACGGAAATCCGTTATTGCGTGAGGTTTCCCGACCGGTGGAAGAAATTACCACCGAGATTAAAGATTTATTGGCCGATCTGAAAGATACGGTTAAGGAAGCCAATGGGCTGGGCCTGTCAGCAGTACAAATAGGTGTACTGTCACGTGTGTTTATCATCGATTTTTCGGCGATAGATATCACAGCTGATGTTAAAGTTTTCATAAATCCGGAAATAATCGAAACCTCGGGCGAGTTTGAATTTGAAGAAGGATGTCTGTCGTTTCCGGGTATTTTCCAGCGGTTGACCCGTCCGGAACGGGTCAAGGTCAAAGCGATCGATGAAGATGGTCAGGAATTTATTTTGGAGGCCGACGGGTTAACTGCCCGGGCCGTGATGCATGAATTCGATCATCTCGATGGCGTGTTGTTCATAGACCTTTTTTCCTCCATCAGCCGGGCGCTGGTTGACCGTAAGCTTAAGAAGCTGGCCAAATCAGCCTGAAAACTGCCTTACCGCCTGCCGACATTTGCATGAAAATGGTGTATATGGGGACGCCGGAGTTTGCCTGCCCTGCTTTGGAGGTTTTGGCGGCGTCCGATCATGATTTATTGGCTGTGGTCACCGGTCCCGACAAACCGTCCGGCCGGGGCCGTAAGTTGCAGGCCTGTCAGGCCAAAGCCGCTGCTTTGAAGCTGGGAGCTCCTGTATATCATCCGGAAAGCCTGCGTGATAATTCCTTTATCGAACAGATGGCTGCTCTTGAGGCCGATGTTTTCATCGTGATCGCTTTTCGCATCCTGCCCAAAAAACTTTACACTATCCCTGCGGTCGGATCGATTAATATTCATGGATCGCTACTGCCGAAATACAGGGGCGCCGCCCCGATTAACCATGCCCTTCTTAATGGTGAAACGGAAACCGGTTTGACTTCGTTTTTCCTCTCCCGGAAAGTAGATCAGGGATCGATTATTGACCGGGTCGCCACGCCGATTGAGCCCGATGAGAATTTCAGTTCATTGTCGGCTCGTCTATCGGACATGGCGGGGCCTTTCCTTTTGAAAACACTCGAATTAATCGCCCGGCCCGGTTTTACGCCGGAAATACAGGATGACCGACGGGCGACTCCTGCTCCCAAAATAAAGCCGGAAGACGCTCTGATTGACTGGCATAAGCCAGTCGATCAGGTTCATAATCATATTCGCGCCTATTCCAGGCGGCCGGGGGCTTACACTTTCCTGAATGATTTGAAAATCAAAATCCTGGGATCCACTCAAAACGATACGGCCGGTCCTGTGGCCTTGATCCCGGGGCTTTTGAAAGTTCAGGACAAAAAGCTATATGTCGGTACCGGCAACCGACCGCTTTGTCTAACCTCGCTTCAACCGGAAGGAAAACGGCAGATGGATGCCTGTGCCTTCGTCAACGGTTATCGAATCGGGGAAACTCATACCTTTAACCATTCTCGAAAGGAGGTGAATAGTTGAAGAAAGAAATCATTGTAAATTCCACCGAACACGAAACCCGTGTGGCTCTTCTGGAAGACGGTCATTTGGTTGAACTGCTGGTTAAGGGCACCGAAGACCGACGTCTGGTCAGCAATATTTATAAGGGGCGGATCAAAACGGTTCTGCCCGGCATGGGCGCCGCCTTTGTCGATATCGGTATGGAAAAGGCTGCCTTTTTACATTCATCGGATATAGGAAAAATCTCCACCGATGGGCGATTCGATGCCGATGAAGACGAGGAGGCTCCTGCCGAAATTATCCGTAAAAATCGCCGTGCCGGTATCGAAACTGTCCTAAAAGACGGGCAGGAAGTGCTGGTTCAAGTGATCAAGGAACCGATTTCGACCAAAGGTCCGCGAGTGACGACGGAAGTCTCGATCGCCGGAAGATATCTGGTCATGGTTCCCGATGATCAACATGTCCGCGTTTCCAAACGGATCTCCGACTGGAGCGAGAAAAAACGGTTGCGCAAAATCGTTGAGCAATTAAGACCCGAAGGATTTGGATTTATCATCCGGACCGAGGGCGAGGGACGAAACGAAGCCGATTTCAAGGCGGATATCAAACGTCTTTTAAAATTCTGGCAGCAGCTTGTGAAAAAGGCCGACAGCTTAGAACCGCCAGCCGTGATCCATCAGGAAATGAGCATGATTACCGGCGTCATCCGTGATGTTTACTCCGATGATGTCGAAAATCTGGTAGTTGATAACCGAGCTGTTTATCGCGAGGTACTTTCCTTTGTCAGGGAAGTCGCCCCGGCGCTAAAAAGCCGGGTCAAATATTACAAAGACGCCACTCCGATTTTCGATCATTACAATATTGAGGCGGAAATCGAAAAAACCATGGAACGCAAGGTCTGGATCAAGAAAGGGTCCTATCTGATCATCGATCAAACCGAAGCAATGGTGACCATCGACATTAACACCGGCCGGTTTGTCGGTAAGAAAGATCAGGAATCAACCATTTTGAGATGTAACCTTGATGCGGCCCGTGAAGTTGCCCGTCAAATACGGTTGCGCGATATCGGCGGACTGATTATTGTTGATTTCATCGACATGTTCAGCCGTGAAAACAGGCGCAAGTTGTTCGATGAATACTCCCGGTGTTTTCGCTACGATCGGGCCAAACGGGCCATCAGCCCAGTGTCCGATTTCGGGCTAATTGAAATGACCCGCGAACGTATTCGGCCCGCCTTGATGACCGCTCTCTCCGAACCATGCCCGCATTGCAGCGGACTGGGTCGTGTATTGTCGCGAAAAACTATGGCGACGAAAGTCGAACGATGGTTCCTGAGGGCCAAAGCCGTAGGTGGTCACAATAAGTTCAATCTTATTGTCAATCCCGGCTTGGCCGAATTTTTGACCAACGGTGAGGGAAACCGGGTGGCCAAGATTGCCAACAATCATCGTTTTCATGTCAACCTGGTGCGTGATACGACCATCTCTATACAAGAGTTTTTCGTAACTGACATGGATAACGGTCGTGATTTGACCAAAGAACACGCCACTTAAAATGTCAGGTAAAAAGGCGTACTAAATCAAAATAAAGCGGGGAAGCCTAAGCAGGCTTCCCTGTTTTTTTTATGATTGAGAAATAGAACCGGTATATTCAATTTACGTGTTTTTCGGTTTTGGTATCTTGTCAATGATTTGATAGGTCGTCAACCTTCGATAATTACCGGCCTTGCGCATCATCATCTTCCCATCGACCATTTCCCGTCGCACGATACAAAAATCATCGTAATGCCTTTTTATCGTTTCGTTGACCTCGGCTTCAGTATATGACCGGTTGAGATCGAACATCTGCAGAAAATGTTCCAACACATAAATACGCTTTTTTCTTTGAGCCGGTAAAACAGTAAGCTTGCCGCCTTTGAAGAAGTTTTTAAGCACTTTTTCCCGGGGTGTTATGGCGACTCGGTTTTTATTCGATATCTTTTCCAGCCACTTCTGAACGGCATCCTCTTCGACCCGCCAGTCTTTGCCTATTTTGTGTCCGTCGATTTCGCCCGCCTGCAGTTTCCGGGCGATAACCTGGATGTTCATATTCAGCTTTTCAGCCAGTTCGGCCGTTGAGTAAAACCGCATATCCTTGAACTCTTTCATAACGTATCCTTTATTATTATAGCGTATAATAACATATTATAAGGTATTGTCAAGGATGAAATGTCGAATTCGCAGCGGGTTTGTTTATCCTTTTTGTTTTAGCTAAGGCTCTTCGTATATTGAGGTCTATGGCGGCTATAGTTTATATTTTTCTCTGTATTGCCTGGGGTTCGACCTGGACGGCGATCAAGATCGGTCTTCAGGACGCTCCGCCTTTTTACGCCGCCGGTATCCGCATGCTTCTGGCCGGTTTTATTCTGCTGGTTTATAATCATTTCGCTGGCAATCGCTATCCTGAGGGAGCGGCCGAAAAATGGAAGGTCGCCTGGCCGGGCATTTTAATGTATGGGGCGTCGTATGCTCTTGTTTATTTCGGCAATCAATATGTCAGTTCCTCGCTGGCGTCGATTCTTTTTGCCGTCTTTCCTTTCTTTGTTATAATTCTCGTATCCTTCCTGGTCAAATCGGAAAAAGTCACCAAGCGCGCATTGGTCGGTATGGTCATCGGTTTTGCCGGATTGGTGATAATATTCAACGGCCCGATTTCTCTGAACACCAATTCGATTTTCGGTGGAGGCTTGATTGTCGTGGCTACATTATGCTCGGCTTATGCCACCGTGCATATCAGGGCTTATCTCAATGATCGACCGATTTTTCCAATGATCGCCATGCAGATGATATTGGGCGGATCGTTGATGCTTATTGTGGCGATCATGGTCGAGGATTTCTCTACCTTCAGGCTGACCTCGGTCACCGTTGGTTCGATTCTTTATCTGGCAGTGATCGGATCGATCCTGACTTTTTCAGGATATTACTGGCTATTGCGCAGAATAGCCACTGTAAAAGCGTCGTTGATAGCTTTTGTCACGCCGATTATAGCGATATTTTTAGGATATTTGATTCTAAACGAGCAACTGAGTCGGCAGGACTATCTCGGTTCAGCACTGGTTCTTTTTGGCGTCCTGCTGGCCAATATTAAAAAATAACTACTTCCGTTCCTTGGAAAGTAGTGTGCCGTTTTTACCGCCGCAAAAAATATGGGTATCGGTGACAAACACCGACAGCAGATCGACATCATGTCCGCAATGAACCAGCCTGTTTTTTTGACCGTCGTTTTCAAAATACAGGATGACCCCGTCCTCGCCGATGGCGATACCGGAGTTATGGTCGAACATGGAGATGGCGTAAAGGTTCTTATTCATCTCCAACTCGATATCGGTCCAGTCACGACCGTGATTGGTGGAGCGGGCGAAAAATCCTTTGCGGCCGACAAGATACCCCCAGGCGTCGTCGAAATCAAAAGCAAAAGCCAGATGTTTTCCTTCGTATTTGCCCGATATAAAATTGAGACCGGCATTGATTGAGTGGAAGGCACTTTTGATGGCCAGTAAGTAAATCCGGTGTGGTGGGTTGGTGACGACATCGACATAACCATTGCCGAGATGATTATGCTTTTTCCAGGTTTTACTGTAATCCCAGGTTTGAAAGAGCACACCACGGGTTTTGGCCATGCTGTTCCGGTCGGTTCCACAGACGATGGCCGAACTGTCATTGACAATACTGATCCCGGTGAAATTGAATTTCATCGGCTGGGATATATCTTGCCAGGTTGAACCACGGTCGTTTGATTTCATCAGCAACCCTCGTTCACCGCAGAGATATCCGCGCCGGTCGCGCACGGTAATATCGGTTATTCGCCGGGTTGTGATCTTTTTGACTTTCCAGGTGCGGCCCCCATTGTAGGTTGACAATAGTTCGCCGTCGGAAGTTACCGCCCAACCATAGGCTGGGCCGACAAAGAGAATCTTGTTGATGTTGGCGCTGGTGGGAATATCAATCTTTTCGAAATCCGTACCGGTGGCCAGACCGGGCAGGCAGATCAGCAGACTCAAGAGCAGGTGTTTCATAAATTCTCCATTTTTGTTGATAATCGACCGACGCCGTATTACCATTTATCTGAATCTACGAACCGGAACCGGCGCTGTCAATTGACAAATGAGCCGTACACCGGTTGAGCGAGACGGACGACCTGATTTACATGATTATACACCCGAAGGTTGTTCAGGAGGAAGTATTACTTCGATCGCCGGTTTAACAGGGAGGAATCGTTGATCCGATTTAGGGATGTCAGTTTTACCTACGGTAGTCAGGAAATATTTTCCAACCTGTCGTTTCATCTGGAACGGGATAGTTTTTTAACCATCTCCGGTCCGGCCAAGGCGGGTAAAACGACTATGGTGCAGTTGATAACCGGAATGATCTTGCCCGATGAGGGAGAAATATTGATCGACGGCATGTCCACGGTGGAGGCCGTCGCTTCCGGATCAAAACTAAGACAGTTGAGACGTAAAATCGGCGGCGCCGGCGGTATATATTCTCTTTTGGGCGACCGGACAATCCTGGAGAATATAGCCTTGTCAGCGGAAATTGGCGGCCTTCCCGCTCCAGCGGCTCGAAAAACTGCGTTTGAGGTTTGTCAAAAGTATCGACTCAATCATGTCGCCACCAATTTTCCCGATATGGTCAGCGAAGTTGAAAGGCGCGCGGCTCAAATTGCCCGGGCCGAAACTGCCCGCAAGGGACTCATTGTGGCCGATTCTCCCGCCGATGGCCTGGATACAAAGTCGGCCCGGTTTATAAATGAAAGACTGGCCGCCGTGCATCTGGCGGGAGTAGCCATTTTGTATTTGACTTCTGGGCCGGGCCCGCAAAGCGGCCCCGATTCCGTTCTTGAACTTCGCAATGGAACGGTGGTTTCATGACTCGACCAGATCGCTTTTTACGGCAGGTGTTCCGTCACATCGGAAGGGACAAAAGAATTTCTCTCGGTTCGTTTCTGGTTCTGGCCATTGTCCTGGTATTGATCGATCTTTTCTGGATCGCAACCATCAACATCAACCACCACTATGATCGAATCCTGCAAACCGTGCGGATGGAAGTGTTTTTGAGTAATGATATTCCCGACAGCGTCATGCCGGTAATCGAAAACGCTTTGCTTTCCTTTGATGGAGTGGATACGGTCGGTTATATTTCCAAAGATGACGCCGCGCGCATCCTTGAAACCGATTTGGGACCGGGTATTCTCGGTGAACTCGACATTAATCCCTTGCCTCGGTCATTTATAATCCATTTCGACCGCACCCTTGATCTGGCCGCTCTCGATCAGTTCAACGATCAGATCAATCGGTTGGATGGTGTTATCGCGGTTGAGTATGGCCGTCCCTGGATAGAAAAAATGGAGAACGCCGGGCAACTCCTTCGTCGGGTTGGACTGGCGGTGGGAGGACTGATTTTGTTTATTGTCCTGCTGACCATGGCCAATACCAACCGTCTGACCGCGCGGAGTAAATCGCGGGAATTTTTCCAGCTCAAACTGCTGGGCGCCGGGCCGTCCTACCTGATTTATCCATTTTTGACCGAGGGTTTTCTATCCGGCTTTATCGCCGCCGCGTTTGGATGGATATTCATTCTATACGCCGTAGATTATGTAACCTTCTCACAATTTGTTCTACTCTTGCCGACCTTGGAACAACTGGGCATCTATGTTATCGCTGCCGGTTTAACCGGTATGATCGGCGCCTGGCTCGGTATCCGCAGGTTCCTGGTCTCATAATGCGACCGTATCTGTTCATAACCTTGTTCCTGTCGGTTGTCCTGGTTTCTTATGCTATCCCGGCCGGCGACGCCCAAAACCTTCGAGAAAATAAAAAAGAACTGGAACAGATAAAAAAACAATTAAGCGACACTAAGGGCAAAATAGACAGTCTTAAGACAGTGGAAAATAATCTTCAGAAGGCCATTTCTCGCTATGGGGAAAGGGTCAGCCGCAACCGCAAACTGGTGGATCGAATGAGACGCGATCTGAAGGCCGTCAAGGGAGACATCTCCCATAATGACAGCCTACTCCACTACACCGACGACCGCCTCCTGCGAAAGCGCGAGAATTACACCGATATGTTGGTTGATTTTTATACCGGTCGCAGGATGCAATCGGCCCTCGATCCATTGGATTTTTCCGGAAGGATGTCACAAAGTCGTCGCCGGTTGTATCTGGCCGCTGTTTCCGGAACCACCACGCGCGAGATGATACAGGTCGGTGACTCGATCAGGCTACTCAGCGGACATATCGACAGCCTCCAAAAGCATGATGCCGATTTAAATCGCCTGCGGCGCGAAAAAGAGGCCAGGATTAATCTCGATAAGACTCTCAGGAAAAAGGAAGAAACCAGCCTCGGTTCTGTCCGCCGCCAGTCAACCCTGCTGCGCGATCGGTTGGTGTCGCTGTCCGAGGTCGCTCGCGAGATGGAAGACATTATCGCTCGCCTGGAAGAAGTTCAAAGGCAGAGACGTCAGGATCAGGAAGACTTGCCCCGCTTTTCCAGCGAATCTTTCGCCGGGCTCAAAGGTGCTTTGATTCCACCGATCAAGGGAAAGATCGTTTCCACTTTCGGTTGGAAAACTGATCCCACCACCAAACTCAAATCGTTCGCCCCCGGTATTGACATTAAACCTACGCCGGGTCCTGGCGGAGTCAGTGCCAGCGCACCGGGCAGAGTCGTTTATGTCGGAAGCTTGCGGGGATACAGTAATTTTGTTATCCTGGAACATGACGATGATTATTTTACGACTTATGCCGGTCTTTCCGGAGTGACCGTCGAACTTGATGATGTGATCAATGTCGGACGGAAATTGGGAGATTGCGGAACAGGAAACATGCATTTTGAAATTCGCAAAGGCCGGGAACATCTTGACCCGGTAATCTGGTTGGATATTGATGGATTTTAGATCGCTGACAGGACAGGAAACAGTGGTCGATATTTTGAGGCGCACCGCTGACCGGGATCAATTACCCAATAGCTATCTTTTCGCCGGGGCCGAGGGCGTTGGTAAATGGGCCGCCGCGCTGGCCCTGACCGCCTACCTCAATTGCCGGAACCAAAGCAATGGAGACAGCTGCGGTCAATGTCCGCCCTGCCGTCAGATTGAAAAATTGCAATTCCCCAATTTGCATATCGCCGTCCCCACGCCGCCCTCAAAATCGGAAAAAGAAGAACACGAGAATTATTGGGGAATCCTGAATGGGAAAATTGAGGAACCATTTTCACTGATAACCGGCAAAAAAATGATGTCCATACCGGTGGCCGCCGTGCGGGCCATGCGACAATCGCTGGCCCAAAAACCACCCGTCGGCGGAAAAAGAGTGGTCATTATTGAGCAGATGGACAGGATGCTGACCGCATCGGCTGATTCTCTGCTCAAACTGGTGGAGGAACCGCCCTCGCAAACGGTAATTATCATCACCTCCTCGAGGCCCGAAAAATTGCTGGAGACCATCATCTCCCGCTGTCGTCGGATTCGATTCCCTCAACTTCCCGAGTCAACTGTTGAAAAATATATGACCAAGCGCACCCGGCTTGGAGCTGAGACCTCGGCCCTGTTGGCCCGTCTTTCGGGCGGTTCCATCGGGCGAGCGTTGTACTTGTCCGATGACGACAACCGCCAGGATCGCGAAATAGGCAAGGTGCTTTTCAAGGGTATCTTTCTTGCCGATTTGGCCCAGGTTGTGGCCGAGGCGGTCGAACTTCTTCCGCTGCGCGATCGGTTCCGTGTCAATCGTATTCTTGGCGTCTGGCAGTCTCTGTTTCGTGACCTGATGCTATTGCAAAGTGGAGCCGATACGGCGGCGATAATCAATATCGATTTTGCCGCTGAGTTGGAAAAGCTGGCCGGGCAGGCCATGAACCGCAAGGCGCTTTTGAAAATCCCCGCCGGCCTGGGCGAAGTGATCACCGATATCGACCTAAACGTGGAAACCAAATCGGCCGTCGGAGCAGCCATCATCAATATCCACAGCCAACTGCAATTGACATAATTGTTGGTAAAACAAAAGGGCTGACGCGAGGCAACATGTCGGCCAAATTGGAGTGTGATATCATGACGAAAATTGCTAAAGCCACCCTGTTTGCTTTCACCCTGTTGTCATTGGGATCACTGAGTGTACACCCTGCTTTCGCCCAATCTCTGACGGCTACTATTGATATCTTCACCCAGAACGATATTCAATTCGACCCGAACGATTCCACCGATTATGAAACGGCCTCGGTTAAACCGGTTGATAATGGGCGGGAAATTTACACGTCCGTCACTCTGCCATCATACAACGATGATGTCCGTATCACCGCCCATCTGACCGTCCATCCGATCCCCAAAGATGAAATCGTTGTTCACGACAAATGGGACAGAGCCGGGAACGTGCGGTTGAGTGCCGAAGGTATGGCCGACATCGAAATAATCAAGTATATCACCGCCTACGGCGGCCTCACCGAATATGAAGTCGATGTTTCTCATCTGGCCCCGGTTTTGAAAGGCGATTGTACTTTCAAGGCCTTTATCGACACTTGGGTGTCACCCGCCTGGAAAATTGACTTTTCTCTCGAATTCGAACCGATAGCCGATAGTTCGGGGGAAGAAGTCTATATCGACTATATATTAAATCCCGATTGGGCCGAAGGCATAATGTTTGTCGAATCGTATTCGGCCGAAAAACACGGCGAAAAGGGTGTTACCTGCGATGTTATCATTCCAAGGGATATGAAACGGGTAGTGATGAATTATTTTGTTTCCGGCCATTGCACCGACGGATCGGGCGCAGATGAATTCGTCCCCAAAGATAATGTGATCTTTGTCGATGGCCGACCGGTTTTCCGGTTTCAACCCTGGCGCGACGACTGCATTGATTTTCGCGCTGTAAATCCATATACCCGCCGCTGGTCCGAGGGGTATTGGTCGTCCGACTTCAGTCGCAGCGGCTGGTGTCCCGGTGATAAAGTTGATCCGGTTCAAATCGACCTGACCGATTATCTGACTCCTGGCTCGCATACTATTCGTTTCGAGATCGAAAATGTCCGCCCTAAAGATGATAACGACCACTATGGATATTGGCGCCTTTCGAGTCATCTGCTGGGATGGGAAAAGAAAGTCAACCTGGTCAAATGGAAGATGTGATCTATCTTCTGTGGGGCAGGCAGTCGATCATCTTACGGATTTTTAATTCACACGCAACAATACTGCCCGGATTACGTTAATAAATCTTTACGTAGCAGGGGCAGGACTTTGCGGTCTGTGGGCGAGGCCGCCAATTTCATTGAGTATAAAAAAGAATTTGTCGGAAGGGGACAAATCCTTTAACTTTATTGAATCAGGTATAATTACGAATCTCTTTAGCGGGGTATAATGTATGAAGAGTTATCAACTTCGGAGCACAGCACCCAAAATCTGTGCAGCATTGCTAACTGCGCTGTTATTGATTGTCTTTGGCGTTGTCGGGGTTAGCGCCGATCAAACCACACCGCGTTTGGGAATCCGTTCCAAAACTCCTGATGCCCGGGCGTTTATTAATGCTCGCATTATTGTCTCTCCTGAAAAAGTCATTGAGAACGGAACTCTCGTTATCAAAGATGGGAAGGTGTCGGCTGTTGGCGACCGAATTTCTGTTCCGGCCGGAGTTATGACCATCGACTTAAAGGGTAAAACGATTTATCCCGGGTTTGTCGAATCTTTTTCCGATTACGGTCAGGAAAAGATTAAGAAATCCAAACGGGATCGCCATAGCTCACCTCAGTACGAAACCCGGAGGATAGGCGGTAATGCCTGGAACGAAGCTGTCCATGCTGAAAAAAAATGGGCGCTTACTTTCCAGCCGGATAAGGAAGGATCGAAAGAGTTGATGGAGCTTGGTTTCACCGTGTCCTTATCGGCCCCACTCGACGGTATTTTTCGGGGAAGATCATGTGTGGCGTTGCTTGGTGAAGGTCTGCCGAATGATCTCTTGATCCGCCCCATTGGCCGTCATCTGCTTTCTTTCAGCAAAGGCAGTTCAAAGCAGGAATACCCAAGTTCGCTGATGGGCAGTATCGCTCTCATTCGTCAGATGTTTTATGACGCCGACTGGTATGTGAAGGCTCGTCAGGTTTATCGTTTGGACCCCAATCAAAAAATGCCGGAATTTAATGCGGCCATTGAGGCCATCGCCGGCAACGATGGCCCCATTATCTTTGAGGGTGATAAAACCGTCCATTCCCTCCTGCGGGCCAAGCGCATCGGACGCGAGTTCGATATTCCCATTGTGCATGTTGCTTCCGGCCGGGAATATTCTCGGCTTGGCGAAGTTAAAGCTACCGGAGCGACATTGATCGTCCCGCTTAATTTTCCCAAGAAGCCGGAAATAAAAACCTTTGAGGATGAACTCGATCTGACTCTTGCCCGGCTGCGTCACTGGGAAACGGCGCCATATAACCCCGCGCGGCTGGAAGCGGAAAATATCCCGTTTGCCCTGACAACTCATAGAATGAAAGAAAAAGGCGATTTCGTCGCCAACCTGCGGAAGGCAATTGGGCATGGCTTGTCCGAAAAGACAGCTCTGGCGGCATTAACCACCGTTCCAGCTCAAATTTGCGGCGTGGCCGATATGGTAGGAACGCTGGAAGAAGGCAAACTGGCTAACTTTTTCATCTGTGATGGTTCTGTCTTTAAAGATGATAACGAAATCTATTCGGTCTGGATCGCCGGACATAAAAATGAAATCAACCCTTTCCCAACTACTGAATTTAAAGGGCAATATCGCCTGAATGTCGGCGAAATCGAATTGGAACTCAAACTTGAAGGCAAGCCGTCAAAACTTAAAGGAGAAATCAAATCCGGTGAATGGAGCGAAACTCTTGAAGATGTGAACTGCGAACGCAATCATATCAATTTTTCCGGCAAGATAGACAGCCTCAAATCGGCCATGCGTTTTTCGGGCCGTAAAGAGGACGATAAAATTATCGGCCGTTGTGTGTCGGAGGACGGTCTGCCTATCAATTGGTCGGCCGTCAGAACCGGGGAAATTCCCGAAGAAGCCGATTCCACCGATGCTTCGGCTAAGAAAATTGATCAGCCGCTGGCTAAAATGACTTACCCCAATATGGCTTATGGCTGGGAAACGGCGCCGGATGCCGAAAACGTCTTGATCAAAAACGCCACTGTCTGGACGGCCGGCGAAAATGGAATCCTCGAAAACACGGATGTCCTGATTGAAGACGGCAAATTCGCCGCCGTGGGAAAAAACCTTGATACGCCCGCGGGCTTTCGGATCATCGACGCCGCTGGAAAACATGTTACTCCCGGCATTATCGATGCCCATTCGCATCTGGCCATATCCGGCGACGTCAACGAAGGGACTTTTGCAATTACTCCCGAAGTTCGCATCGGCGATGTGATTAACCCGGAAAATGTCAATATTTACCGGCAGTTATCAGGCGGGGTGACCGCCTGTCTGGCCTTGCATGGTTCGGCCAATCCGATCGGCGGTCAATGTCAGACGATTAAGCTTCGTTGGGGTTCCAATTCGGAGAATATGAAATTTGCCGGAGCTGCCCCGACTATCAAATTTGCTCATGGTGAAAATGTCAGACAAAGCAACTGGGGCGAACGATTCCGGACACGCTATCCACAGTCGCGGATGGGTGTGGAAACGATAATAAAAGATCAGTTCCAGGCCGCCCGTGAATACGAAAACGACAGGGCAAAGTATAGAGCATTGGAAAAGAATAAACGAAAAATGACTATTCCACCACGCCGGGATCTTGGGCTTGACGCTCTCCTGGATGTGATTAATTCAAAAATGCTTTTGCATTGCCATACTTATCGCCAGAGCGAAACCCTGATGATGATGAATCTGGCCGATGAATTCGGATTTACTATCTCGACCTTTGTTCATGTCCTTGAGGGATACAAACTGGCTGATGAGATGGTTCGGCACGGAGCCACCGGAACCACGTTTTCGGATTGGTGGGCATACAAGTTCGAAGTCTATGATGCCATCCCACATAACGCCAGCCTGATGGTCGAGAAGGGCGTGGTCACGACGGTCAACTCCGACAACATCGACCTTGCCCGGCGTCTTAATCAGGAAGCAGGCAAATCGTTTCTTTACGGTGGGATAAGTCCCGAGGAAGCGATCAAGATGGTGACCATCAATGCCGCGATTCAACTGGGTATAGAAAACATGACCGGCAGTATTGAAGCCGGTAAAGACGCCGATTTCGTTATCTGGAACGATTATCCGCTTTCAATTTATGCCCGCGCCGACCAGACTTGGATCGATGGCATCAACTATTTTGACCGGGCCAAAGACCGCCTTCTGCGTGAAGAAATCAAGGCGGAAAAAACGGCCCTGATAAATAAAATCCTGAAATCTGAAAATAGCGACCATAAGGGCGGCGGCAAAAATCGAGGTGGCAAAAACAGGGGCGGTAAGGCCAAGGCCAAATCAAAGCACGGTCCCCCGCAACAGGGTTTCGGCCGGAATATGGAGGATAACCAGTGATGAGAAAAATACTCGTACTTTGCCTGTTCATGCTGGCCGCCGGCTCATACGCGCATGATTATGTTCCGGGTGCTGCGCAACATCAACCGATTTTGCTCAAGGGCGGTGATCTCTATACCGTTTCTAATGGCCTGTTGAAAAACACCGACCTGCTTTTTGAAAATGGGCGAATCACCCGGGTAGGACAAAACCTCGCCACCCCCGAGGGGGGCGAAGTAATCGATGTTACCGGTAAACGGGTTTATCCCGGTTTGATTGCGCCGTACAGCAGTATCGGTCTGGTGGAGATCGGCGCGGTTCTGGCCACCGATGACCGGAAGGAAATCGGCTCCATCAATCCCGATGTGCAGGCCCAAATCGCCTATGATCCCGATTCCGAAATCATACCATCAGTGAGGGCCAACGGCATCACCACGGCTTTGATTGTCCCTGCCGGAAGATTGGTTGTCGGGCGTTCCAGTTTGATCAATCTCGATGGCTGGACGGTGGAGGACGCGGCCGAAAAACTGAATGTCGGTCTGCACCTGAACTGGCCGCAGGCTGCGGTAATCGAGGCCTGGTGGATGGAAAAATCGGCCGAGGAACAAAAAAAGGAAATGGTCGAAAACCGTAAGCTGATTTACGAAATCTTCGATGATGCCAAAGCGTATTATCTGGCGAGAAAAAACGATCCAAAGATCAAAATCGATTCACGCTGGGAAGCGATGGTCGATGTTTTCGAGGGGACCCTGCCGGTTTTTATCAGGGCCGATGATTATCGACAAATCGAGCAGGCAGTGGCATTTTCCAAAGATTACAGTTTCTCGATGATTCTGGTTGGTGGCAAAGATTCCTGGATGTTGACCGACCTGCTCAAAGACAACAATATCTCGGT
The DNA here is from genome assembly GCA_024231695.1 of FCB group bacterium. Lineage (GTDB taxonomy): Bacteria > Zixibacteria > MSB-5A5 > GN15 > JAAZOE01 > JAAEQF01. Next base: position 1,669 of record JAAEQF010000071.1, on the reverse strand, counting down.
TGTGGCCGCATGGGTTCAGGGATTGCCGCCTCGGCAGGATGATGGATATGATCTCGCCTACAAATTACCGGCTCTATTGGCTGAAGCCGGAGTGAAATTCTGTCTTTCTCAGGGCGGAGCCAGTTGGACTCGCAATCTTCCTTTTCAGGTCGGTCAGGCTATCGCCTTTGGTTTATCGCCCGAGGAAGGCCTGCGTAGTGTGACTCTATCCTCGGCCGAAATTCTTGGCGTGGCCGATGATCTCGGTTCGCTGGAAGTGGGGAAGAAGGCGACTCTAATCGTATCCGATGGAGATATTTTCGATATGGTTACCCAGGACGTAGTACTGGAATTCATTGAGGGACGTCGTGTCGATCTCGACAATAAACACAAGGAACTGTACCGGAAATACCGCCAGAAACATCTGGGTACTCAATAGATTGTGTAGTGATTTTACCAAACAAGGGCCGGTTGGAGCGTCAGCCGGCCTTTTAATATAGTAATTAATAACGGCTTGCGCCATTTCAGCGATTCTTTATAAAAAACTGAATAATTTCGCAACTTCAGGCTGAAAAGTATCGTAAATTAGTTTGTATTGCAAACTGGTATGTGTTACTTATACTCTGTATGGAGGTTTGTCATGGATCAGGAACTGGATTTGAAAAAGCTTGAACGACGGGCATACTTGACCTATCACAACGATGGCTTATGGGATATTTCGCTCGGTTTGGCCCTGCTCATTGTCGGCCTGATGGTGATTTTCGAACTGGCTCATCTGGTGGCGATATTTCCGGCGGTCTTACTGCCCTCAGTCGTGAGTATTAAAAAATCGGTTACACAAAGGCGTCTCGGATATGTAAAATTCTCGCCGGAACGGGAAGCCCAGGACAAGAAAAATAAATTCAAATTGACCATTCTCCTGACCATGACCATGTTGGCCGGTATGGGAGCTTTTTATGCTTTTACCGGAAACGCTGCCTGGCAGGTCTGGATTCAAGATCTGAGATTGATTCCTTTCGGCTTTGTGCTCTCGCTGATAATCGGAGTGCTCGGCTTTCTCTATGGTATCTACCGTTTTGTCCTGTACGGTGTAATCATCCTGGCCGTGTTTATTGGCGGGCATTATGCTCATTCGGATCCGGGCGTCTATTTTCTATTGCCCGGAATCATGTTCACCCTTGTCGGAACAACAAAGCTGATCATTTTCCTGCGAAGATACCCGAAAGTCGCTCAGGAGACTATCGATGGCTCACCAAGATAGCCCTATAGGCGGACGGATACCGATAGCTCAGATTGACCGTATTATTCATGAACCGGCGCGGTTTATCTTAATGGCCCATCTTTATGTCGTCGAGTGCGCCGATTTTCTTTTCCTGGAAAGGCAAACCGGCTTGACCAGGGGAAACCTGTCTTCACATCTGGCCAAACTCGAACAGGCCGGTTATGTGGAAATACAGAAGGAATTTGTCGACAAAATTCCACGTACTCTTCTTCAACTGACATCCGTTGGGCGGCGACAATTCCAGGATTATCGGCAGAAAATGAAAAAAATTATTGATAAACTACCGGAATAGGCCGCCTGTACGGATATTGGTTTTCCTGTTTTTAAGACTATTTGATAAAACCATTTGCGAACTTTCCCCTTATAGGCTAAGTTACCTTATTAGGTATTTTGCGATTTCAGGCGATC
>JAAEQF010000070.1 GCA_024231695.1 FCB group bacterium | reverse complement strand
TTTCATTCATTTTATAGTCTTTAAATTCATTTAAATCATTTTAAATATACATTTTCTTATTTAAGGAGCCATTGAGGTATCTCAAGATCCTCTTGCCCATTTTCCAATCCCAGAGCGTGGGTTTGGCGCAGGCTCGCGTGAGAACTTGTACAGCAAACGAGATGTCTGGGATCGTGCATCTGCTGATCCATAGAAGGCTCCCAACGAGTGACTTGTACATCGTTGTACTTGGAGTTCCTCCTTTCTCATTTATTTCATCCATGGAGCAATTCACATTCCCTAAGATCACATTCTGACTTTCATTTGAGTGGTTATACTCGTCAGTGATCGGGGTGCCCACTGGCTTGCTCTTTTCCATTTGAAGTTTCTTTAATAAATCAATTTTCATTAATTTCTGATCCATAGTGTACACATTTTTATTTCTTGTGACACGGATCCCTAGAAACTTGTCTACTTCACCCAGGTATTTTATTTCCATGCTCTTTAGTTCATTAAATACCCACTTTGTCTCATTTTCGTCTGGGGACACTGCAATTACATCGTCCACATATATACCCTCGATAATCAATTTTTCATTTCTTATACGAAAG
>JAAEQF010000069.1 GCA_024231695.1 FCB group bacterium | reverse complement strand
AGTTTTTTGCCTTGCATATGCTTTTCGATCTGGAACTCGATGACATGGCCAAGAGGATATTCGGCCAGATACAACGGGTAGTTGATCATATGCGAATAGATGCCCAGGATGATTTCGTCTTTACTGCCGAAAGCTTTGGCAAAATATTTATTCCAAACTGCGCGGGAGAAATCGATAACGGCCTTTTTGAGATCGGCGGCGGCAGCCTTGGGGTTAGCATACAGCCAATTCCAGACTTTCATATCCACCAGGGCCACGGCCATGATTTCGCAGGAAGACCAGAAACGGTCCAGAGCCATCATCTGTTCGGCCTGCGGGTCATCATTCTTGATCCCCAGAAGTTCAAGGTCACGCGATTGGAAAATGAACGCGAAAGCTTCGGAGAATCCGGAAAAGGGAACGCCGTGCATCAAGTGATAGTCAACTTTCTGGATGGACAGCGTCTGTTCCACCGTGTGGCCGAATTCATGGGTGGCAATATTATAACCTTTGTAATCCATGCCGCCCTGCGGCACTCTCGTGCGCAAATGAGCTATACCTGCTTTCATGTCACTACCCCAGGCATGCCCCGGACCGCGGGAAGCATCGACGGTAATTTTGGGGACGACAAATTCAGCCTGCTCTTTGGTGAAATCGAGATTAAGCAGGATATTTTGCAAATCATTTTGATAGGCTTCGAGATTGGGATATTTTTCGGTCACCTTCCGGTCGAGATCGCTTTCGGCGATGGAACTGCGCGATTTAAAACCGTCATACCAAATATCGTAGGGCCTCAGATTACGTCCGAGGCGGCTGCTGATCAATTGGCCGACTTCTTTGAGTTGCGGTGCAGTCAGGCAATCGTCAAAAATCGATTCTACTTCGCCCTCTGTCATTTCCCGGGCCAGTTCAAAGCGGCGTTTTATATAAGTCGGGTAGTCCGGGTAATAGGGATCGACTTTGGTGCCGGCCTGGAAAATATTCAAAATATGCTGATAGCGCCGGTCCGGTTCGGCGGTGGGCGGTTGACCGTCGCTGACCAGGTTATCATAGGGGTTCCAGGTCAGTTCGCTGTTGTTGAGAATTCGTTCGGGAATCTCCTGGGTGACGATTCGGTTCATCACTTCGAAAATCAATTCCTGTTTATCAGCAGCGTCTTTTTGACCGTAATGGCATTTCAGTTCGTCGCGAAGGCCCCAGTGGCTGATCAGTTTCAACTCTTCAGGGAAATGTGATTTATTGGCTCGATCCCGCAAATTGCCCATAAAGATATTGTATTCGGAGATATATGTTTCGGCCGCCGTTCCCACTCGGGCCATCTCTTGGTTGATCTCGGCCGGAACCCGCGAGCAAAACATATCGCCCAATCGAGCTATGGCCCAGTCGCGGGCCTGCCAATTCTCTCCTTCACGGCGTTTGCTCTCAAGCCCATACTGCGGATAATTGAGCAGGATGATAAAGGCGACTTTGTTGTCGAACAGGTCCTCGGCCAGATGAGCCGAAACATCATACGAACCCCAGAGCATATCCAGCGGAGTGATTTCGCCCAGATCGAGATCGATTTTCTGACGAAGATCCTGAGAGATGGAATTTAGATGACCATTGATACTTTCAAAATTTCTATCGATACGGTCGAAGGTTTCGTCCAGCTGCTTTTCATCGGCAATGAAATTCTTTTGGCAAAACGATTCGAAATCAGCCTCGGCGCCGTCTTTCTCGGTCCAGAAGGCGGCCGCCTGAGCCACTCCGGCTTCGATGCGGCCTTTCCGGTCTATGCCGTGAGTATCGATCAGAGTCTTGATGATGCGTGTTTGAACATCTGCTGCTATAAACATGGTTTCCCCCGTATGCTCAGAAGATTCTGCAATTAAACAGAAATTTAATCAGCCCGGCCGATTCGTCAAGCCATTTCATTTATTCTGTGGATTTAAATCAGGCCGAATCGCGAGTAATCAGATCGGGTACGATGGCCCGCATGACTTCCACCTGCAACTCAAACGGATCAGCCTGAGCAAACGCCTTCCTGAAATTAGGATAATATTCCTTTTCAAACTGTTCGGCCAGTTCGTCCAGCCGCATATAGAAATCTTCCGGCGTCAATGGAGATTTCTCCAGTGTGTAGGTTTCGCCTGAATGATTCGAGTCGCCTGGTTCACCGTTGCCGTTTTTGTCCAACACCCAGCCCATGCGTGTGAAACTGTAATTGGTATTATAGGCCGGTTCAGCCCAGTGATGGGCACAACTGCTGTAATTAAGGAAAACTCCCTGAGTCGGCATCTGCAGGTCCAACGTCCGCTGAAAACCGGACAGCAGCGTCAGGGCACAGGCCACACCAATAACACCGACATCACTTGGGGCAGCCTCTTTGATTCCTGACAGATACTTTTTCAGGTCATCCGGTTCCAGGACAATGGCTGTATTTTCGTCGGCAAATCGTTCCACCGATTCGAATACCAGACATTCGTCGGTACATTGAGTGCATTCGGTGGCAATTCCGGTATCGGCTTTACAACAGGTCCATTCGCCATAGTTCTTGAGGCAGTCGGGCAGGACGATCACTCTTTTGGTCGTTTGCAAAAACAGTTCGCGGTTGAGGCGATTGAGCACTCCGACGGCCAGCATATTGCGGCAGTAAACCTCGGGTGGTTTCAGGCGCAGTGAATCGGCTTTGGAATTGGGGTCTTTTCTTACCTTGCTAATAAATTCATTGACGCCGGTAATATAGGGCGCCAGTTCCAGTTGGCCGGTATGTAAAAAGGAAGATATATCTATCATCAAGTAAAACCCGTGTCGTTTCTAAAAATAACTGATTTTTATACGCCAACCAATTAAAGAAATGGAAAGATATTTTGTCTTATGACCGAATTTCAATCTTTTTCAGATTGGCGCGAACGGCCGGCGAATACCAAATATCGACGAAGCGAGCGATAGCATCCGGTTCCCGGGCGATATAGCCGCTGACTATTTCGCGTCGCAGAAGCGCTTTGATATCGGTGAAAGCGGCGCTTGCTTTGGCCGCGTATTCGGTAGCGACAGCATTGGCTCGATCCAAAAGCTCATTTTCGGGGACGACCTCATCAAGCAGCCCCATTCCCAGGGCGTCATCGGGTGAAAACATTTTACCTGATTCCAGAATAAGTTCGGCGCTATGGGCTCCGACACAGAATTTGAGAATATCGACACTTCCGGCGAATACGGTTGAGCCAAAAGCGATTTCATTGAGCGATATTTTGGCTTTGCCGGAAGCCATGATCCGATAGTCGGCCATGGTGGCCAGCATACATCCCCCGGCGACGGCATGCCCGTTGATGGCCGCGATTACCGGTTTGGGGAAGGCGAACAAATAAGTATAAAACCGGGTGAAATTTTGGAGATAGCGGGTAAAATCTTCGGGCGAGTAATCATAAAATTCGGGGATATCGAAACCGAAAGAGAAAAAGCTGCCCTGCCCGGTGAGAATGACGGCTTTGACTTCGGGATTTTCTTCGAGTTGCCGGAAACTGTCGTTTAATTCGGCCACCAGCTGTTCATTGAGGGCATTTACTTTGCCGCGACTGAGAGTCATAACGGCGATTTTGTTTTCTATCTTAAGCTTTATAAAATCCATGTGGCCCTCCGGTGGCTGAGATACATGTACTCAATTTGCTCAGGATCACGTATGTTGAAATATAGGACCAAAAATAACCAAATACCACCCGCGATACAAACCATATATTAAAACGCTTTTCTTGGGGCGCGATATTTTTTACCTTCCCCTCTATGCAACTGGAGTCGCTTAAAGTAACCAACTTTCGCAATATCCGCTCGACGGTTATCCGTCCGAGCGAAGGCGTCAATGTGTTTTTCGGTGATAACGGGTCGGGTAAAACCAATCTGCTGGAAGCGATTTTCTGTCTTTGCCTCGGACGCAGTCAACGCGGCGCACGCGATATCATGATGGTCGGCGACGGACGCGAACGAGAAGACAGCGCTGAACCGCACGATTTTTTCCATCTGGAAGGGATCGGCCGGGTCGGCGGAGGCGAGGTGCGGCTATCCTGCGCTTATCAAAAAGGCGGGCGCAAGAAAATTACTATCGACGACAACCCGGCGCGAGTGTCGCGGCTGTTTCAGCATTTTTCGTTGATTTCGATCGCTCCCGAGGATGTCGCTTTATTTACCGGCGGCCCCAGTCTCCGGCGGCGGTTCATGGATTTGCATCTGTCGCAGGCTTCGGAAACCTATCTGGCCAACCTGACCGATTACAACAAATCGCTGGCTCAGAAAAATTCGTTTCTGAAAAACAATCCGGGGCAGGAATGTCCTTTCGATCCGCTTCTGGTCCAATTCGGCAGTAAAATCATGGCTTCGCGCCAGCGCTATATTCATTTCCTGAAAGCTATGGCCCCCGGCTATTACGGTCAGATTTCCGGGACTGATGTAAAACCAGAATGGCCTGATTTTCAGTTCGATTACAAGCCGAATGTACCGTTTGAGAAAATTGATGAAATATCCGAGGTCTTCCAGCAGAAATTGAATGCCTCGCGCAGGAAAGAGGAAATTCTGGAGACGGCCGTGGTCGGACCGCATCGAGACGATATTGATTTTAATATTTGCGGTTTCCCGGCGCGCGGTTATGGTTCACAGGGAGAATTACGCAGCGCCGCGGTGGGGATGATGATGGGGGCGGCGAATTTTTTGGAAAGCCGCCGAGAAGAAAAGCCGATTTTGTTACTCGATGAGATATTTGCCGAACTGGACGACAAGCGGCGCGAGAATTTGGCTCGTTTGTTTTCCAGTTTCGAACAATTATTCTTGACCACGGCGGTCAATCCGCCCAACGGTCTTCTAAAAAACAGCCGGATGTATCGTATCCAGCAGGGCGAGATTGTGCAGGAGTAAGATGGCGGGACTGAAAATCGAAAATCTGTCAAAAACGTTCGGTGCTCAGACCGTTCTCGACGATTTCAGTCTGGAACTGGCCGAAAACGAACTGCTGGTAGTTTTGGGGCCTTCCGGTTGCGGTAAATCAACACTATTGCGCCTGATATCGGGTTTGGAAACGGCCGATCGAGGTAAGATCGTTTTGGACGGCCGCGATATTACCAAAATGGAACCGCAGAAACGGAAAACGGCGATGGTCTTTCAAAACTATGCCCTTTATCCGCATATGACCGTGTTCGATAACATCGCCTTTCCGCTCAAAGTTGCCAAAATCTCCAGGGCTGAAATAAAAAGCACGGTTCAGAAAACAGCCGAACTGTTGGAATTGGAAAATTATCTTGACCGCCGCCCAGCCCAGCTTTCCGGGGGACAGCGACAACGGGTGGCGTTGGGGCGAGGTCTGGTACGTCAGCCGTCGATTTTCCTGCTGGATGAACCGTTGTCGAATCTCGATGCCGCTCTGCGGGTAAAGATGCGGCAGGAGATTGTCGCCCTACAGAAGAGAGTCGGCATTACCATGATCTATGTCACTCACGATCAAACCGAAGCGTTGACGATGGCCGACCGGATGGTTGTGCTCAAGGACGGCCGTATTCATCAGCACGGCACACCCGGCGAGGTTTACAACGATCCGCAGGACAGTTTTGTAGCTTCGTTTATCGGTACACCGGGAATCAATCTGTTTGATGAAATAATTTCGGGGGGAAGAGGACAAGCATTACCCCTACAATTTGACAATAGTATAAAAGACGGTCATTACACCATCGGTGTCCGGCCCGAACATATCAGGCTCGAACCCGAGGGGCCTTTGACCGGGGAATTATTGGGCGTGGAATATATCGGGGCGGTGTCACATTTGAGTCTTCGTTTTGGAGATTTGACTCTGACGGTAATCGACAACCGTCCTGAAAAAAAGTACCGCGCCGGTGATTTGATTCCGACGCGGATTGATTTGGATCGGATTTTTCTTTTCGACCGCGATTCGGGTCGGCGGCTATAAGGCCGCGATTTGGCCTACTCTTCTTCTTTGATATTTTCGGTGATGATTTTAGTACTATCGAAAAACTTCTTCATCGCGTCCTGACTCTCGGCAGGCATTTCTTCACCCCGATAAGTATATTGCACAATAAACATGCCGGTTCGCCCGACGATCAGTTTCCAGATTTGTACTTCGGGCGGTTGGTCAGCTATGAACTTGGGACAGCGAATTTCAAAAAGAATGGCCTGATGAACCGGGTCGCTTTTGTCTTTATGCAGGATTTCCCATGTGGCGTCAGGGCAGCTTTGCTCTGTTCCCCTGAAAATCATCCGGGCGGCGCCGGGAAGATTGGGGCGGCGTCCTCCGGCGACCATTTCAATCGTAATCATTTCCTTCCAGCTGTCTTTGGATTGACCTTTGGGAAAAAACATCTCCATATAACCGCCGTCCTCACCCTTGTAGAACCATCCCGAGGACCAGTCTCCGTCCTCAGCCCACTCAACCTCGACTCTTTCAATGATTTTGGATATATCGACCGGGGGAAGCGTATCTCCCGGATCAGGTTTGGGTATGGCCCAAGCCGAAGCCGCAACCATAATCGACAGAATTAGAAAAGCGGTAACGAGTTTCACATTGGCGGTGGTTTTCATATACTCCTCCAGAGCGGTTATTCATTGCAATGTATTATACACAGAATCGACAGATTTTCATGAGAAATTATTGATCCTGCCGGGAATTAAGGCCAAAAGAGGGCATAATTGACGGTAGAAACCGTTTTTTTGATTGCCCCCGAGCCAATGGTGTCTAAATTAGGCTTTATGAAAAGGCTTATTTTTACCCTCGGGATTGTCGGCCTCTTAAGCTTCCTGTCAATGACGGCCGGGGCATTTGAGGACGAATATCCGCGCGCTCAATCGCTTTATGCCAAAGGCCAGCGATTGGTTAGAGACGGGAATTACCCCGGCGCCATCGATGCTTACAGAGAACTGGTGGACGGGTTTAAAAATTCGAAATATCGCGATATATACAACTATGCTCTGGCTCGAGCCTATAATCTTTCCGGCGATTATCGAAACGCCTCCTCAGTGTTGAACAATTTCCATATCCTCTTTCCGGCCTCGCCGCTGACCCCTTATGCCTATCACTTGCGAGGTAACGCCGCCTATCGCCTGCGTCAACTGAAAAAGGCGTTTTTGTCTTATGCCTCGGCCTATCGTCACGCCGACGACAGCCGACTGCGCCTGTTGAGTCGCCGCTCTCTTTTGACCGTCGTGGAAAATGGTTATATTCCGCCCGATTCGATTGTTATGCTAATTCCCCGTGATCTGGAATGCCCACTTAAAAGCCGTATCGCCTATTTAATGAAAGATCACTTTAGCCCTGAGGCATATGCGGCCTATCTGGGTGATTGCCCCGAAAGAACCGAAAGCGGTACTCCAACCACCGCACCGATGACAACCGGAAGACCAACGCTTGGTGTATTATTGCCGTTGTCCGGTCCATATGCCAAATATGGTCAGGCTATTCTCGATGGGGCCATGCTGGCGGCCGACAAGCTCAAAGAAACCGGTTTCGGATTCGACCTTCTGGTTTATGATACCCGTGCCGATCATGTCACGGCTGCCCGTGAAGCTCTGGCCTTGGCCGAGGCTGATGTGGAAATGGTGGTCGGGCCGCTTCTGTCAAATGTAGCTGCCACTTCCGCCGCCGTTCTGGCCGGGCGGGGAATTCCGCTACTGGTTCCAGCCGCCTCGCAGGCCGGGTTTACCGAATTATCACCCGGCTGTTTTCAGATGTCGCCGAATATGGAAACAATCGGGCGCGGACTGGCGCAGTATGCCGTCAAGCATCGCGGCCTGACCACGCTGGCTGTAATCACTCCTACTACTACCGACGAATTGACCATGGCCGAATCATTTGCGTCTGAAGCCGAACGATTGGGGGCCAAAATCCTGGCGGTTGAGAAATTCCGTTCAGGAGAAACCGATTTCGGACCTTATATCACCGATATCAAGGAAGTTATTCTTGGACCACCTGAGGATTCGACATTTTATATCACCTTGACCGGCGATACTTTGCGCCCGGCTGAAGTACCGGTGACTTTCGATGGTCTCTTTATGCCGGCTACCGAAAAACAATTGTTTTTACTTTTACCACAATTGAATTTCTATCGGGTTACGACCTCATACTTCGGCACCAGCGAATGGGATACGGATAAGGTTTTAAAATTGGGCGAGAAGACGCTCAAAGATGTCGTCTTCTATTCCGGGCAGGGAGCCATGCGTCATTCGGCTGAATATGAAGCTTTTGCCGTCGCCCATGATGCCCGTTTCGCCGCCGAACCGACACGGTTGACGGCTTTGGGGTATGATGCCGTTAATCTTCTGGCCGAGGCTCATCGCCAGGGACAAAAGGGTCCGCAAGCCGTCAATCGATTCCTGAAAACGCTCACCGAGTATGATGGCGCCTCGGGACGGATAAGTTTTGGAAGGACCCGTTCCAATCTGGAATTGCCGTTGTTTACACTCAGAGACAACCAGGTTAAGCCGTTGGTGGAACAGCCCAGGGTAGTGGAAGAGTTACCTGACAGCGCGGCGACTCGACCCGATTCAATCGGTACTCAGTATATCAAGTACGAATATTGAGGATTCAGAGATGGGGGATATAGGCGATTCAACTATTATTTAGTGTGAAAATAATACTATTATTATTGTGGACAAGTACATGTAAATATTATACATGTACATTATGACACAAAAAACTATCAATCTAATAAACAGGACACTCAGTCCGAGGAAAATGAATGGCACTTTAGGGAAATATGTCAATTTTGCCCTAATAACATTGATACTACTTAACGTTTTGGCCGTCATTGTAGAATCTATTGATTCCCTGGCCTTACGTTATCACCGGTTTTTTCAGATTTTTGAATTAATCTCCGTCATCGTATTCTCCGTAGAATATATCTTAAGAGTATATGCTTGCGTCGCAGATAATAAATATCGTTCTCCCATCAATGGACGAATCCGGTTTGCCTTCTCTCCCTTGGCCATAATTGATTTATTGGCCATAGCGCCATTCTATCTTCCAATGATATTGCCATTGGATTTGCGAATACTACGGGCGTTGCGTCTTTTTAGATTATTCCGGATTTTGAAAATTGGCCGATACTCAAATGCGTTATCAATAATGGGGTCTGTTATTAGAAAGAAGCGGGAAGAACTTATCATAACAATCATATCAATTTTGCTCTTACTCATTCTTGCTTCAGCACTTATGTACTACTTGGAAAGGGAAACTCAACCGGATGTTTTTTCCAGTATTCCTGCGGCCATGTGGTGGGGGATAATAACCTTGAGTACGGTAGGTTATGGCGATGTTTACCCGGTAACAATGTTGGGTAAATTACTGGGAACAGTTGTGGCTTTACTGGGTATTGGAATGTTTGCATTACCCGCCGGTATCTTGGGTTCAGGATTTTTAGAAGAAATAGTAAGCAAAAAACAAATCAATAAAATATGTCCGCACTGCGGAAAAAAACTTGAAAAACCTTGAGCGGTACACCTCGTAGTATTCAATATATATGTGCTTTGTGGTTTATAAACTGCTGGCATTTGCAGCTGACCCTCAAATTGTCCGGGGTTGATATTCGTATATATTTTGGGCTATAATTAGTTCACCGGGGCTGATGTTTTTTAGCTATAGAATTGAATGTTGATATTACCGAGCAGGTGAATGGTTCCACCCAAAACCATAAGCGGGCGCGGGAGGTAATTAATGAAGACGTTTGTCATGATGACCAAGATGGCATCGGCCGACGCCAATCTGGTGCAGGTCGGTTCCCGATTGCAGGATCGGTCAAGAACCAGTCGCAGTTGGATGGAAGAGATCAGGAAAAAATGTCCGGAAGTGCGCTTCAAGGCCCATTATGCTTTACTGGGGCATTGGGATTTTATGGATATTTATGAGGCCCCTGATGAAGAAACCGCCGCCAAAGTGTCGATAATTACTCGTACTTATGGCGCGCATGTGATTGAAAATTGGCCGGCTATTCCTTCCGAACGTTTGCAGAAAATCGCTGATGAGCTTGATCTTCTCGATCACTCAAACAGCCTGTAAAGACTTTTCTGCCGATGGATTGTAATTTGCAGAGTTGGCAATTTGGGCGACGGGCGTAGCCATAATACTACTCGGGTTCATTTCCCGACAATAATACTTTCGTCTTCCAATAGGCGAGAATCAATTTCAATCCCTTCGGCCTTGATCGCGGCGATGTTGATCTGGAACCGAAGGCGGCTTTTATTCTCGACCGTTTCGTTGAAATAAGTGATCATCGTTCCCGCCTGACCGGTGCTATCTCCGGGCCCGATGGTCAGCGTTCCTGAGCCGTGCAACTTTTTCACAATGGTCTTAAGAGTTTTTTCGTCGGGAGTGGTGACAATTAATACGTGGCCGTTGGACGGCAGAAGATCGGGCGTGACCACTCTCACTTTAAACTGTTTGCCGCCGGGTGTTTTTTCTCCATTCAGCTTTTTCAGCTTGTCGGTTGCCGGTGATTTGCCAACCGCGGCAATGACAAAGAGTTTGCCGTTTCCTTCGGCCGAACGATCTTTGGGCCAGGTGACATGTTTATCCAGTTTTTTAACGAAAGAAACAATTTGCTCCGCCTCGTCAATATCGGCTGCGGCCGAAACGGGGGAAATTAGAAGCATTAAAAGAGCCAGGCAGTATTTCATCAAACATCCTCTGTTGTACAATATTATACGAATCTTATTTAGGGCTCATTAGTCCGAATTATCGACCGATTGGGTATTTTTTTTAATCTCT
>JAAEQF010000068.1 GCA_024231695.1 FCB group bacterium | reverse complement strand
GCGGCAGTCTTCGCTAGGGCGAAGACTGGAATAGGGCGAATGTGGAGATTTGAGATGCAGAGGCCGGAGTCCGGAATGTTTCGAATGCGGAATTCGAAAAGCTACGAGCATTCGGCCGCACTACGAACCTGTCGTGGTTCATAGTGACGCCGTAAGGCGTTTGTTTGTCCTTGCCCGCTCCGGTCACCAAAAGCCACACCCATATGGGCGTGCTCTGAAGCTTTCGTGGTTTGTAGTGGCGCCGTAAGGCGTTTGTTCATCCTTGCCCGCTCAGGTCGAAAAGCCACGCCATCATGGGCGTGCAACGAACCTGTAATTCGCTTCCATGGACGACGTGGGATGTTTTTGGTCGCGCGCCATTCCGTGACACCGTCCAAAAGAAACGCCTTCACGGGCGCACGCTAAGCGCCTCCTTTTCGTGTTGACGTCACGAGCCGCTTGCTCATCCCTGCCCGCTCTCATCGAAAAGCCGATCCCTCATGGGCGCGCTACGAATCTGTC
>JAAEQF010000067.1 GCA_024231695.1 FCB group bacterium | reverse complement strand
TTGGCAAACTGATCCGTATCCAAAAGATCAATACGCGGCGCACCTGGGTATAATTTCTTTAGCAGAAAGCTCTTGCCGGTTTTTCGTGGCCCCCACAGAAAAAAAGAATCTTGTGGGACCTTGTCTAAAGGTACGATTCTTGAAAACATGACTTTAAAATATCGCGATTATTTAAATAAGTCAATTACATTTTTGCGGAAAAAGAGGGCTCGCGATGAACATTGCGGGACCAGGTCAGGTCGTGCCGGTGTGGCCGAACCCACCCGGGCCTCTGGAGGTTTCATCCAGGTCGTCCACTACCGTGAGATCAGCCCTGTAGACCCTGGAGATAATCATCTGGGCGATGCGATCTCCTCTCTTGATCTGGAAGGGTTCATTTCCCCAGTTGATGAGGATGATGCCTATCTCACCCCTGTAATCGGAATCAATGGTGCCGGGTGCATTGACCAGGCCGATGCCGTGATGAAGGGCCAGGCCGCTTCGCGGCCGGATCTGGGCCTCATAACCGGCAGGCACGGAAATAGCCAATCCCGTGGGGATGAACTTTATTTCACCCGGTTTCATAAGGACCGGCGCCTTGACATGGGCCCTGATATCCATCCCGGAAGAGCCTTCGGATGCATAGGCGGGCAAGGGGAGGTCTGTATTATCTTCAAGACGGGCGATTTTAACGGGTATTTTTTCCAAGATATCCATTCCGGAAGGGAATAGTTTAGCCAATTATCAATAATTTGTGTTCAAAATGGTCACAAAGTTAAAAATTCCAAATTCCAAGCACCAATTTTCAAATTACAATTTTCAAACACTCTAAACATGTTTGGTATTTTGTCCCGCTCATAGCGGGATTGGTCACGCGCAGCGCAGGCGCTTGCGCCGCGGGTTGTTATTTGTTTGTAGTTTGGGATTTGTTATTTGTGATTTTCCAATGCGTTCACTTCCCCGCCTGGAACGGGATCTTCGATAGGTGTCAGTCGGATGAAATCGGAGTTGTGTTTCTGACCTCTGACATGGCAGGTGCAATGACCTGCCCTACAGACCCCAAACACCGACGACTGTCGACGATCCCGCCTCGGGTCTAATTGAATGCAAGCGTGCTTGTATCCAGATCCTCTTCCCGCAACGGACCCAGCGTTACGAGGGAAACGCCGTCTTTTAAAAATATGCGGCCGGCGATCTCAACCACATCATCCACCGTGACCTGTTCCAGGCTGGACACCAGCTCATCAATGCCGACATATCTATTGAATAAGAATTCATTTTTTGCGATGCGCATCATCCGGTTCTCAGCGCTCTC
>JAAEQF010000066.1 GCA_024231695.1 FCB group bacterium | reverse complement strand
TGAGACGATCACGGAGTACAATCTCCTCCAAAAGCCCTCCGCGACAATCGATAAAAACGGCAATAAAACGGAATACGAATACACATCCAACGGCAAACTCACGGTCACAAACTTCACGGACGGCACAACCACCGTGAACGCCTATGACTCCGAGGAAAACAGAATTTCCTCCACCGACCGGGCGGGCAGGACCACTTATTTTGAATACGACAAACTGAAGCGCTTGACCAGCACCATTTTCCCCGACGGAGCCAGCACGTTTATGGAGCACGATGATGCTGGCCGAGTCGCTGTCTCTATCGATGAAAATGGAAACCGCACCTGGTTCGAATACGATGCCGCCGGCCGACGCTCAAAGGTGATCGACGCCCTTGGTATGGCGACCCATTTTTCATATGATGAAAATGGTAATCAGAGCAGTATGACAGATGCAAATGGAGCCACGACATCCTTTACATTCGATGGGGCGAACAGGAGGATCGCCACGATCCACCCGGATGGAACGACCAATTTATTGGGCTATGACGCCCTCGGAAACAAAATTTCCGAGACCGACCAGGCGGGCCAAACCACTCATTTCGAGTATGACCCGCACGGCAGGCTGTCTAAGGTGATCGACTCCCTTGCCGGAGAAACGTCCTATACCTACGATGAGGTCGGAAACAAGATTTCCCAGACTGATCCCAATAGCCACACCAAAACGTGGGAACACGATAATCTTGGCAGGGTTGTGGAACATACCCTGCCACTCGGTATGTTCGAGACCCATTTATACGATCCGGCAGGAAACCTCATTTCAAAAACCGATTTTAACGCCGACACGATCACATATACGTATGATTCATATGCTCAGAGCTGTGGCCGTCTTTTCGAAAAACAGTATCCGGACGGCTCATCGGTCTCGTTCACCTATACGTCGAACGGACTCCGAAAATCCGTTTCCGATTCAAGAGGCTTGACCTTATACGATTATGATTCAAGAGATCGCCTGATTGAAGTCACGAATCCAGATGGGACATCCATCTCCTATACATATGATTTAAAGGGAAATCGCACCTCCGTGACGATCCCATCCGGCACAACAAGATACAGCTTCGACGCCCTTAATCGACTGGAAACGGCAACGGATCCCCATGGAGGAGTAACGATATACACCTACGATAATGTTGGTAATCGAAAAAGCGTAACCCATCCCAATGGCGTCGTGGCCGAATATACATATGATTCCCTGTATCGGCTCACCTATCTTGAAAATATAAGGTCCACTGGCGAAATCATCTCAAGCTACACATATACCCTTGGGCCTACCGGCAATCGTAAAAGAGTCACGGAAGCCACGGGCCGTATAGTGGAATACACGTATGACGAACTCTACAGGCTTATCAGAGAGGACATCACCAACACTGATTTCGGCCCAGAAACCATCAGCTACACATACGACGCTTTTGGAAACCGTCTGACAAAGACGGATTCCACAGGGATCACAGCTTACATCTATAATTCAAACGACCAGTTGACAAAC
>JAAEQF010000065.1 GCA_024231695.1 FCB group bacterium | reverse complement strand
TCCAGACCCTCGATGACCATCTGGAAATTGCTTCCGAGAGCTTCGAAAAGGATCCCGAGCTCATGGACCTCCTGCCGGAGCTCGGCAGCCTGCCGGTCCGTCGCATCGAACCGTCGATTCGTCTCATCGAGCCGTCGATTGGTCTCATCGAGCCGCTGATTGGTCTCATCGAGCCGTCGATTGGTCTCCTCGCGGGCCTCGGCGAACTGCTGATTGGTCTCCTCGCGGGCCTCGGCGAACTGCCGATTGGTCTCCTCGCGGGCCTCGGCGAACTGCCGATTGGTCTCCTCGCGGGCCTCGGCGAACTGCCGATTGGTCTCCTCGCGGGCCTCGGCGAACTGCCGATCCAGATAGTCTCTCTGCCGATCCAGATAGTCTTTGAATTCCTGGTCCATGAGCTCTCCCGGCTGCGCTGCCACTCTACCACAGTCATCTGCCCTGGGACCCTCTTTCCTGTCTCTTGCCACCTCCCGCGAGCCGCATGGGCGGGCCCCTGTGGCCGCCCATGGATGCCGTCACCGAGTAGGCCCCGTAAGGCGTGATCGTCGTAGGGGCGGGCCTCCGTGCCCGCCCGTGATCGTCAGACCGACAACCTACCCCCCGTGCTTGGGTTGCCACCCCAACGGGCAGCAGGGCCTGATCCTGCGGGTAGGCTATCCGAGGTGTTACCGGCTCATTGGGGTGGCAAGGGCAAGCTGAGGTAAGCGTGGCCGGAGGCACGGTGGTGGCCTCTTCCCGAGGAGTTCTCCAGGGGCAAAGGCTTGCCCTTGTTTTTTCCGGGG
>JAAEQF010000064.1 GCA_024231695.1 FCB group bacterium | reverse complement strand
ATTTGTCAATATATGGGCAATATATGAGATATATGTGATATATATATCCATATATGGGCAATATATGAGATATATATGTGATATATATGTCCATATATGGGCAATATATGAGATATATGTGATATATATGTCCATATATGGGCAATATATGAGCAATATATGAGATATATGTGATATATGTGTCCATATATGGGCAATATACAAGACAAGTTGGGAAAAGGGCCGCGGGGCGGCACGGTTTCCTTGGTGAAACCTGTCAAGGTTTCGCGAGACTGGTTAGTGTGGTGCTGCATGTCAGGGTTGTGCCGGGACTGGTTGGTGTTGTGCCGGGACTGGTCTCTCCACCCGATGTATTTTGGCCTGCTCGCTCTAACCGATCCTGGCAGGCGCGGGTTCAGAGAGCATCTTCTGTTCACCTCCTCAAGCGTCTTCAGCAAAGCCCGCCACAAGAAGCAACACCAATCAATCGCTCGATGCCGGCTGCTTGACTCCGCCTCCGAGTTTTGCGCAAGGTCATGCGCAGTTGGCTTAGTGCGGTACGACTTCGACGTGCCATTCACCCATATCACTTTAGCCCATCCCAGGCCAGCACGCGATATGCTGTGCCCTACTTCACCACCATCTTGGTTGTTCCAGTGCCAATCCGGACCTCGAACGACAGCCGCACCAACGCGTTCTTCCAGCAGCGTACGGCTCGTGCCCCGATCTTTAAGGATTTCCGCAAATCTTTTCTTGACAGGCCGCCCGAATATGTACGGCTGACACCTCCTCTGTAGCAGCAAAGCGGGTAGCCACGCCCATGGGTGGTACAGGAAGCACGCTGTGTCACCCCAGGTGCCGTCCACGCTGCCTTTCTTCTTTTGTCAGTTCGCTCCTCAGTCCCCGCTTCCCTCTGCCTGCCTTGCTTCTTTTGTCATTTGCTGCAGGACGCTTGGCGCGGTCTTCTGCTCGTGCCTTTCCACCCGGCCTGCTTCGTTTTGACATAGACGTCTGACTCTGTTACGTCAGCGGCACACTTGCGCACACTCCCGTCACCGGCAACGGCCTGCCTTGCGTCTTT
>JAAEQF010000063.1 GCA_024231695.1 FCB group bacterium | reverse complement strand
TTGTTGCCGCCCGATGCCAAAAGAGAATAGAGCATACGCGAACGCATGACGCCAAACTCATCCGACAACGGGTTGAGCACTTTGATCGGATCAATGGTTGAATCGATCCGGGCCTGGCGCTCAGGATGAGCAAAACCGGTCCCCAGAGCCTCTTCAAATCCGAAACCGGTCATTATTTTGCGCATATCGTTTTTGATGGTATCGCGGCGGTGGGTTGGTGAAAACAAAGGGCCGCTATTTCTATGGCTGACCGGTATTTCATCCAGTCCATAAATGCGAGCGACTTCTTCAATCAGGTCAATTTCGCGAGTGATATCAGGTCGGAAGGTTGGAATCGTTACTTTGATTTTTTCACCCGATTGAACCTTCATCCCCAAACCACGGAAAGTTTCTTCCATGAACGATGTCGGGATATTGGCTCCGATAATCCGGCAGGCTCGTTCGGGCCGCAGTTCGAGTTCGACCGGTAAAATCTTTTTGGCGTAATTATCCTCAATCCCGGTCAGAACCTCTCCCCCGGCCAATTCCTGAAAAAGTGACGCGGCCAGATCAATCGCCGTAATCACGCCGTTGGGATCGATGCCGCGTTCGAAGCGATAGGATGACTCGGAGCTCAGACCCAGTTTCCCCGCCGATTTTCTTACCACCGAGGGATCGAAATAAGCCGATTCCAGCAAAATCGTTTTAGTCGTATAAGCAACTTCCGAATCAAGACCACCCATGACACCGGCTGCAGCCACACCAACTTTGCCGTTGGTTATCATCAGTACCGATTCGTCCAGTTCATGCTCTTGATTGTCCAGAGTGATAAACCGCTCGCCTTTGACCGCCCGGCGAACGACTACTTCTTTGGAACCGAAACGATCATAATCAAAGGCGTGCAGCGGCTGGCCGGTTTCGAGCATGACATAATTGGAAATATCAACCAGAACATTGATCGGACGGACGCCGCAGTCGGTGAGACGACGTTTTATCCATTGTGGCGAGGGGCCAATTTTGACGTTATCAATAATCCGGGCCGCATAACGGGGACAAGCCTCGGGGTCCTCGATTATTACTTTTATATAATCAGATGCTTTTCTATCAATCTCTTTCAACGCTGGTTTCGAAAATTCGACGGGCTTCCCCGACAGGACGGCCAGCTCTCGCGCTATTCCATTAACGCTCAGGCAATCGGGGCGATTAGGAGTGATTTCGAAATCTAAAATGGCGTCGTCCAATCCGAGATAATCGTAGATCGGTGTACCTATTTCGGCGTCTTCATCAAGCACAATAATGCCACCGTGATCGTCGGACAGGCCCAGTTCATCTTCGGCGCAAATCATGCCGGCTGACTTGACACCGCGCATGGTTATTTCTTTGATTTCAAATTCACCCTTAAGCTTTGCTCCCGGCAGGGCCACGACAATTTTCTGTCCTTCGGCGCAATTGGGCGCTCCACAAATAATAGTATGCGTACCCTCTCCTGTATCAACTTCGGCCACAACCAGTCGGTCGGCATTGGGATGTTTTTCGAGTTTGCTTATTTTCCCAACCACGACCTGCTTGAAATGTTCGGGATCGGTCATTTCGGCCAGTCCGGCAGTACCGGTGGCCGTCAGACGGCGAGCCATCTCTTCGGGGGACCAGTCCACCCCGGAACACAATTTTAACCAGCTATAAGAAAGTTTCATGATTACCGGAATTGTGAAATAAATTTGATATCGTTTTCATACAGCAACCGGATATCATTGACCTGATATTTCAGCAAGGCCATTCGCTCGACCCCCATACCGAATGCATATCCTGAGTACTTTTCATTGTCGTACTTGACGGCGTCAAGTACATTAGGATCGATCATGCCGGCGCCAAGGATCTCCAGCCATCCCTCGTATTTGCACAGAGAACAACCCTTACCGCCACAAAGAATGCAATGCACATCAATTTCGGCTGAGGGTTCCGTAAAAGGGAAGAAGCTGGGTCGGTAGCGCAATTTGATTCCCTCGCCGAAGAATTCATAGCAGAAAGCCTCGAGAGCGCCTTTCAGGTCGGCGAAAGAGACATTGGTATCAACGTAAAATCCTTCGACCTGATGAAAAACACAAAAGCTACGGGAGTTAACCGCTTCGTTGCGAAAAACCCGACCGGGGGCGATGATTTTCACTGGCGGCGTTCGTATTTCAAATTCACGAATCTGTACACCCGATGTGTGCGTTCGCAGGAGGCGGTCATTTTCGACATAGAATGTATCCTGTTCATCGCGGGCAGGGTGATCGGGCGGAAAATTCAAAGCCTCAAAGTTATAATAATCGGTCTCGATATCGGGACCGTCGGCTATTTCAAAACCCATCCGTTGAAAGATGCCGACAATTTGATCCATGACCAGCGTAATCAAGTGCTGATGACCATGATGGTAGGGGCGGCCGGGGAGCGTGTGGTCAAGCCGAACCTCACCGGTAGCACCGGCCAGCAACTCTTCCCGCTTTTCATTTATTCTGAATTCAAGATCGGCCTTGAACTTATTGGCCTGACCACCGACCTGGCGTTTCTGGTCGGTTGAGAGCGATTTTAGACCGCGCAAAATCGCCGTTAATTCGCCCTTCTTCCCCAGGTAGCGAACGCGGAATTTTTCCAGAGCTTCCAGTGAAGAAAGTTCCTTGAGTTCCCGTTGTGCATCCTGCTCCAATTGCCCCAGCTGGTCGAGGATATCCATCGGGTTTTTACGCCCGTGTCATTTCGACCAAACGTTCGAAAGTGCTCATATCGCGCGCGGCGATATCAGCCAGGGTCTTGCGATCGAGATTAATCCCGGATTTTTTCAAGCCATTCATGAAGGACGAATAGTTTATACCGTTCAACTTGGCTGCTGCTGAAATACGAGTAATCCAGAGACGCCGAAAATCGCGTTTTTTCTGGCGGCGATCACGATAGGCGTACTTAAGTCCTTTGTGGACGGTTTCAATCGCCGTGCGGTAGAGGCGGCTACGACCGCCGTAGTTGCCTTTGGCTCTTTTGAGCGCCTTTTTATGTCGAGCCTTGGCGGCGACGTTGTTCATTGCTCGTGGCATTGTATCTTACTCCTTAAAATGCAAAAGCTATATTGGTCGATATTCCCATTGGTTAATTGGGAAGCATGACACCAATGCGGCGAATATCCACTTCGCTGATCAGAGTCGATTTTCTCAGACCGCGTTTCCGCTTGGGCGATTTCTTGGTTAGGATATGACTGTGCATCGACATGTGTCGTTTCAGTTTTCCCCTGCCGGTCTTTTTTATCCGCTTGGCAGCCGACCGGTTAGTTTTCATCTTTGGCATCATCTATCTCCAGTAAGGTAGTTCAATTCTTTATTTCCCCGGGGGAAGCAGCCTCCGGTTCAGGCGGGCTTTCGGGGGCCGTAACTTCAGGCTCCTCCTTCGGGACCTTGGGCGGGCTTTTGGAGGCCTCAACTTCGGGCTTGTCCTTCGGGGGCTTAGGTTTGCTCTTGGTTAAGGCAGCCACAGGACTAACGAGCATAGTCATGCTGTTGCCTTCCATTTTGGGTCTGTTTTCGACAATGGCAATTTCGGCGAGATCTTCGGCCAGTCGATTCAGAATCTTGACACCGTATTCTTTGTGAGCCTTCTCGCGCCCTCTGAACAGTACAAAACATTTTACCTTATTACCCTGTTCTAAAAACGTGCGAACATGACGCATTTTGAACTGGTAATCATGCTCGTTAATTTTCGGCCGAAAGCGCATTCCCTTAATGCAGACGGAATGTTGTTTCTTCTTCGAAGTGGCCGCTTTCTTGGCCTGATCATACTTATATTTGCCGAAGTCAAGAATTCGGCAAACCGGGGGACGAGAATTTGGGGAAACCTCAACCAAATCCAATCCGACCTCGCGGGCTCTGGCCAGAGCATCGCTGGTTGGAATAATACCAACTTGCTCGCCATCCGGGCCGATCAGCCTGATAGGCGTGACCCGAATTCTCTCATTGACCCGAGTTGCAGGCTTTTTTATACCTTTTCCTCCTCTTTCTTGGCGACCGGCGGAGTATTTCGCCGGGTCTCTATCTCTAAACGCAAGTCCTCCAGCAATTTGTCGGCGTCTAATGCGCCCAAATCGCCAAGACTGCGACGTCTTACCGATACCTGACCGGACTCGACTTCCCGGTCCCCTATTATAAGCATTATCGGAACTTTAGCAAGCTCCGCCTCGCGGATTTTATGCCCAACTTTTTCCGATCGTTCATCAAGCTCCACTCGTAATCCGGCTGCCCGGAATTTCTCTTCCACTTCCCGGCCGTATTCAACGGCCCGATCGGTAACCGGCAAGAGCCGAACCTGAACCGGAGCCAGCCAAAGCGGGAAATCACCGGCGTAATGCTCGATCAAAGTCCCGAAAAACCGTTCCAGCGAACCCAAAAGCGCCCGATGAATCATCAGGGGACGTTTGCGCTCGCCGTCATTATCTATATACGTCAGATCAAACCGCTCCGGCTGAGTAAAATCGAACTGCAGAGTCGAGCACTGCCACGACCGGCCGATAGCGTCCTTGATCTTGATATCAATCTTCGGGCCGTAGAAAGCGCCACCGCCCTCATCGACCTCATATTCTAATTTATGAAACTCCAGGGCTTTGCGCAAGCCATTTTGCGCCGCTTCCCAATCGGCCATCTCCCCAATTGCTTTTTCCGGGCGAGTTGACAAATATATATCAAAATCGTCAAACCCGAACGATTTGAGCATTCCGATACAAAAATCAATCAGGCGAACCAATTCGTCCTGCATCTGGTCGGGACGGCAGAAAATATGAGCATCGTCCTGAGTAAAGCCGCGAACGCGC
Source organism: FCB group bacterium (assembly GCA_024231695.1). Taxonomy (GTDB): domain Bacteria; phylum Zixibacteria; class MSB-5A5; order GN15; family JAAZOE01; genus JAAEQF01. The sequence continues at coordinate 1,371 of JAAEQF010000063.1, read as the reverse complement.
ATCAAGCCGTGCAATACACCGGCCCGCTCATAGCGGTAAACCGTACCCAGTTCGGCCCAGCGCATTGGTAGTTCCCGGTAGGAACGACGGCGCGAGTTGAACATAGTGATATGGAACGGACAGTTCATCGGCTTGATCTGATATTTGCCCTTATCCACTTCGATCGGACTATACATGTCTTCGCTGTAAAAATCGGTGTGGCCGGATCGGTTCCAAAGTTCCAGATTGGCAATATGCGGCGAAAACACCTGTTCATAGCCACCTTCAAAATGCCGTTTGCGCCAGAAATCTTCGATCTCATTGCGTATCACCGCCCCTTTGGGCAGCCACATAACCAGCCCAGGGCCGGTTTCTTCGGAAATCATGTATAATTCGAGCTGTTTACCGAGTTTACGATGATCGCGTTTTTCAGCTTCGGCCATCCGCTCCAGATAATCGGTCAGCAGTTTTTTCTTGGGATAGGTCACGCCATAAATACGCTGGAGCATTTTGTTCTCTTCCGAACCACGCCAATAGGCACCGGATGAGGAAGTCAGCTTGAAAGCCTTGATCCGACCGGTCGAGGGAATATGCGGGCCGCGGCAAAGATCCTCAAAGCGAGAATGTTGATAGATGCTGATCTCTTCGCCTTCAGGTAATTCCTCAAGCAGTTCGACTTTGTAAATATCATTCTGCTTTTTGTACTTTTCGAGGGCTTCATTCAGAGGACAGGTCCGACGATTGAATTCGGCCTTTTCAGCCACGATTTCGGCCATTTTCTTTTCGATTTTCTCCAGATCCTCAGGCGAGAACGGTTTCTCGACATCAAAGTCGTAATAAAAACCTTCCTCAATCGGCGGACCGATAGCCAATTTGGTTTCGGGGAAAACCTCCAGAACTGCCTGAGCCATAATATGGGCCGAAGAATGCCAGAAGATTTCCTTGCCCTCCCGGTCACTCCAGGTCAGGATCTGAATCTCAGCATCGCCCTCCAGCGGGCGAGACAGATCAACGGGTTGTCCATTGATCTTATAGGCCAGCGCCTCTTTGGCCAACCGGGACGAGATCGACTTGGCGATATCGAGGCCGGTAGTTCCAGCAGGAAAAGCCCTGGCGCTGCCGTCGGGTAGTTTGACTTGTATGTCAGCCATACTCAAATAAAAACCCTTCTATCAGAAGGGGTTCCCCTAAAATCATGGTGGGCGATACTGGAATTGAACCAGTGACCTCTTGCATGTCAAGCAAGCACTCTAACCAACTGAGCTAATCGCCCACGGATCAATGTGATACCTAAGCCTTTCGAGCTTGTATATTTACGTTAAAAGATCGGTCTTGTCAAGCGAAATCTTGACCGATGTCGGGCTTTTTGGATTAATTGTCCGGTTTCCGGGA
>JAAEQF010000062.1 GCA_024231695.1 FCB group bacterium | reverse complement strand
CAGCGGGCTTGAGATCGCAGCGGTCGCCTGCGGCTCCCTCGCGATGACTCGACATGGGGTTTTTCGACAAACCCTAAGAGGTTGGGCACCTGTTACCTCAGCCCGCTAGAACTTATACGCCAGTCGCAGGCCCAGAGTATTGCTTGGCCCCGGTGGTGAAGGTGCGAGTGTCAATTCCCGACCACCGTCGTGCCGGATCAATAGTTCATTGGCGCTGATCCAGCCATAGACGGCCGAGAAGTAAACATCCGACGGCCAATGACTATCAGAACTGATTCGCTGCAAACTGACAGCTCCCGCTATCCCATAGGCGGCAAGTGTGACCGGCAGGTAGTTGGTTCGACGCGAAACGACCCGAGCCGCGATTATTATATTCTTGGCGTGTCCCGACGGAAACGAAGTGCCTTGATTGTAATCGAAATGCCGGGGACCTAATCCCTCAAACGGACGACTTCGACCAACCGCAATGTTACCGGCATCTTTGAGCACGCCCGCAATCAACTGTGCTTCCAATATCTCCGCCGGAATCATCACCAGCGGTTTGTATCCAACCGCGTAGCCCGCCAGAATCGCCGCGAGATAATACCTGTTGGTGTTACCCATATGACCGACCGGTTCAAACTCGTCGCCCAGTTTGCGAATCGGCTTGTACAGCGTGGCATCCTTACTCCGGACCACAGCGTCACGGATATCCTGGTCGTGAATGTATATCACTGCCCCGATTCCGATGAACCCCCCCAGCCATAGGGCATTGCGCCTGTTCAAACGGGGCGGCGAGGAATAGACAAAACCCAGATCGGAGACAATTGCGCTTGCAGCGGTCGCCAGGTCACGAAAGTACCTTCGTTTGAAACGCCAACCGACTGTACTAGCATCGATGCCAGGATCAGGAGTTCCATCCGAATAGCGCGCATCGAAAGCCGGCCGCCAGAATGCGCTCTCGCCAGTGGAGCGTGTGAAGACGGCCGAACGAATAGACCCGTCCGGCCCTGACAAACCGGCGCGAATTTGTCCGGCCAGAACAAAGAGTACTGCAATAGTGGCGTACTTGCGCCAGGCAGTTCGGTCTATCATACTGCCTTTCAAGTGACTCTGGACCTAGACGATTGCATATACGCAATGAATATACAACCGCGATGGTACGTCGAGGAACTTACTTTTTTGCATCTGGGTGCCGGGGTATCAGCAATTCAACGTTGCTAT
>JAAEQF010000061.1 GCA_024231695.1 FCB group bacterium | reverse complement strand
TATGCTACTTCGAAATATGTTTTCGATCTCAAAGACGACGACGTTTTCTGGTGTACCGCCGATATCGGCTGGGTCACCGGGCATTCCTATATTGTTTATGGCCCTACGGCCAACGGAGCCACTCAGGTCATGTACGAAGGTTCACCGGACTGGCCCGACTTTGACCGGTTCTGGCAGTTGGTCGAGGATTATGGCGTGTCGGTTTTCTATACCGCACCGACGGCCATACGCGCTTTCGCCAAATGGGGTCGCGAATGGCCGAACAAGCATGATCTGTCTTCCCTGCGCCTTTTAGGGACGGTCGGCGAACCGATCAACCCGGAAGCCTGGGTCTGGTATCATGAAGTTATCGGCGGGAAAAGATGTCCCATCGTCGATACCTGGTGGCAAACTGAAACCGGGCATATTATGATTACGCCTCTCCCCGGCATAACCACCACCAAACCGGGATCGGCGACGACGCCCTTTCCGGGAATCGAAGCGATTATCGTCGATGAAAACGGCAAGGAAATCAAAAAAGGCGGCGGATATCTGGCTATCACCAAACCCTGGCCGGGAATGCTTCGCGGAATCTGGGGCGACCGCAAACGGTTTATCGAAGTCTATTGGTCGAAATGGGCCGGGATTTATTTCCCCGGTGACGGCGCTAAAATCGACAAGGATAAATGTTTCTGGATTCTGGGGCGGGTCGATGATGTCATCAATACCGCCGGCCATCGCATATCGACCATGGAAGTCGAATCGGCACTGGTGGAATATGCCGACGTGGTCGAGGCAGCCGTAGTCGGTATCCCTCATGACCTCAAAGGCGAATCACTGGCGGCCTTCGTGACCTTGCGCAACGGCATCGAATTCAGCGATAAAATCATAACGCGACTCAAGGATTTTGTAGCGAACAAGATCGGAGCAATTGCCAGACCCGAGAAAATCATTTATGCCTACGATCTTCCCAAAACCAGATCAGGCAAAATTATGCGCCGATTGTTACGCGACATTGCCAAAGGCAAAGTCCTGGGTGATACAACAACTCTGGCCGATCCCGATGTCCTGACCCGAATAAAACGCCGCTACGAAGAAGACTAAGCGGCGAAGCCGCTTTCAGACTGTCGCAGGCGGAGCCTGTTCTTGGCTGTCGCAGGCGGAGCCTGTTTTAGGCTTACGCGCAGATGACCATAGCCAGTTGCATGGCCGAAGGCCGCACACACTTGAGTTTTTTAACGCGATCGCAAACTTACGCCATTTCAAGTACATTATTCGATTGATTCACACGACAGTCAATAGGTGGCTTTTGCCACCAGTGCAAGAGTGTCTCCGCCACCCGCATTTTTGGGTTGATCATCGGCCTAAATTAAACTTTCTCAGCACTAAATCCGATTCGTCCACACGTCAGTTTAAGAGTGGCTCCGCCACCTGTTTTTTGGTGGATTTGGGAACGACAGCGTATATAATTGAAGTAACCTAAACGGGCCGGGTAAATATGTTCAGGATTAAATTTGGCATGAAGAGATTATTAAGATCGAGCCGATTGCTATCGGCCTTTTTGCTGGCGATGGCCGTTATCGTTTCGACCGCTTCGGCCGCGCCGACCGACCCGACAACCGGCAAACGGTTTAAAAAACTGATAGCTGCTCAGGATGTGCCTTTCCAACACTACCTTGAATCTCTTTTTTCCGAAAGTGATGGTTACTTGATTATCGGGCCAATTGATCCGCTTTTTTCGGGCAAGGGATTTTCCAAAAAATTATATAATTCCGTCCGGATTATCTGTCCTGATTTAGAGACGATGGAGAAAACACTCGATTCCTTGAGAGCAAATTCAGGCATCATCGTCGATACGGTTGAAGGTTATCTTCACCAACCCCGTCAGGACAATCCGGTAGGGTATCGTGGAATTATGGTTGAGTCAAGCTGGGAAGGTACAGTCCGGTATTTGCAAATCAACACGGTCGGCCAGACACGCTGGCTTTTGTGGGCTCATAATATCCTGGCTGGAGATGATCCGACTATCGCTCGGGCGCCTTTGGCGGCGTACTCGCAAGCGGTATCCGATCATCTGTATGCGGTCGATCGGCGCTGGGATGAGATGCCGACCAAAAATGCTGTCGATTTCGGGGTATTGGATACGTTCGATCTGTATCGGACTCCGCCCGACTATGTAATTTCTGGTTATCGCAATTACAAAAGTTTCCTCGCCCGCCATGCCGGTCTGGCGACCTCGTTTACCACTGGAGTCAAGGCTTTTATTCCCACCGATTCGTTAATGCTGGCGATCAAAAGCAACGCTCCCAAGATGGCCTGGCCCAATAAGGAAAAACGTCTTCTCCAGCATGAATATCTTGAATTTCTGGCGCGCGGTGGAGATATGCAAATCCTGCGGACGCTGAGTAAAGAGGTGTTCGACAGCCTGAAGGCCGGCGAATATTTCTATGCCGTCGGTCTGAGCGGCAAAATTCGCTTCGGCCGCCGACCGCCGCTGGAGAAAGTCATGGAGATTGAACTGAGCACAGGAAAAAAAATCCCTCGTGCCAATCATGCTTTCCTTTTTCATGGCCAACCGGTGTTGACAGCCGGAACCTTTTTTATCGAAGCCGATTCAACGGTACGAATGACCAAGGTCACTATTAGGACGGGACATTACTTTTTCAGCAATGTAGCCTCTTCGGTGCGCGAGGATATCGCCGTTAAATCGAATGAATATATATGGACCTTAGGGCATTTTTTCAGCGCTCTGGACGGTTTGAAAATCCGTTACGATGATATTATTATCAGGAAATATTGACGGTTGATATGATTTCGCATTTTCGGCACTGGAGGTAAGAGACATTGAACAACGGGACGCAGGACGGTCTTTTGGGGGCCGGTGGTCGAAAAGCGACGGTCATCCTGTTGATTATTGTTTTGATGGTCACGGGTGGCAAATCCTCGGCAGAAGATTACCTTTCGGCGGTGGAAGTCTCTGCCATCGGTACCGGAGCAGTTCTAATTAATCTTATGGGCGCTCAAGCCCGCCGCATTGAGATCTCGGATAGATCGGTTATCAAGGGCCCGTTGCCTGAGGAGATGGCTCTGCATCGTTTTCTGGGCGGAAAATATTATCCGGGTAAAACCAATTTCCTGGACAACTGGGCCGGCTCGGCAGTAACGCCGGTTATCTGCGGTCTGGCTCTGGCCGGAACCGATTTCAGCTGGCCGCAGAAACATTCCGTACAGGACGCGTCTCAGGACATGTTCCTTTATATCAGTGGACTTTTAACGACCAAGGGATTGACCGATTTTTCCAAAGGCTTATTTCGACGGCCGCGGCCGGTCAGTTTTATGGTCGATTCGGCCATGGCCGAAATGGACCGGTCACATCGCTGGTTGCGCACTGCCTTTTTCTCCGGGCACACCTCAAGCGCCTTTTTCTCGGCCAGTTTTCTTAATCTACGTATCCGGTCGATCATGCGTCAACGGATGACGCCGAGTGAATATCGCGGTTGGCGCTGGGCATCCTCGACAACACTTTTGGGCTGGGCCGGATTTGTCGGCTGGAGCCGCATTCATGCCTATAAGCATTTTCCGTCGGATGTGGCTATCGGAGCGATGATCGGCTATTTGATCGCCGAGTTGTTTTATCATTGGTCAATGACCAATGATTCATATAAGAAAACGGCCGCCTCGGCGACCGTTTTTAAAATATCGTTCAGTTTTTAGGGTAATGACGGAAAGTTACACAAAGGTTTTGACGATCTCCTTGTGTAAACCCTGCAAGTCGCCGTAGGCTTTATTGATCTCCGTGATTTTCTCTTCCAGTTTCTTCATCAGCATCTGCTTTTCCAGCCCATTACGCAAAACAATCAACAGATCGTCGTTGTCCCACGGTTTTTCTATATACTGAAAGAGGCCGACATCGTTGATGGCCTTGATGGCATTTTCCTTGTCGGCATAACCGGTCAAGATTATACGGGGAACGGCCGGTTTCAGGTCGCGAACTTTGCCCAAAAAACTGATTCCGTCCAGTTCCGGCATGAGATAATCTGAGATTACCAGGTCGATATCGTTATTCTCGATATATTCCAGGGCTTTGGCCGCGGAGGTGAAAGTAACGACATTGTACCTGGTTTCCAGATTGAGAAATGAACTGAGGCTGGTTAAAATCATCTCCTCGTCGTCCACTATGATAATAGTCTGCTTTAAAATTTTATCGCTCATTGGCTTCCTCTAATTTCTAAAATAACGTCAGGCTCTTATTGGTAATATACGTATTTTCCTGCCCAGGTTTCAACCTCTGTCTGCTAAAATATTAGTTCATTTCAGCTAAGGGGAGATATATTTTAAAAGCTGTCCCCCGTCCCGGTTCGCTTTCCACTTCAATTTTACCACCGTGATCAGCGATGATCTGATGAGCGATAGACAGCCCCAATCCTGTCCCGACGCCGGGTCCTTTGGTAGTGAATCCGGGATCGAAAATTCTTTTCAGGTGTTCAGCCCGAATTCCATCGCCGGTATCACGGATTTCAATCATCATCTTATCGTTTGATAAGGTTGTGGTAATGGTGACCGTGCCTTTGTCCTCGATAGCATGCCCGGCATTAACCAGCAGATTCATAAAAACCTGGTTAATCTGATTGGGGTAGCAATTGATCCGGGGCAGGCGGCCAAAGTTTTTCACGACCTCGATCCGGTTCTTGAAAGTGTGGTGAACCAGCGTCAGGGTGCTTTCGAGACCCTCATGAATATCGACAAGGTCCATTTCAGCCCGATCCAGCCGAGCAAACAAGCGCAGACTATCGACGATACGCACGATACGGGCCACGGCCTCCGAATTGACATCATGGAGGGTCGTCATGCTGGAAAACATTTTCCTCAATTGTTCATCGTCCCGGATAATGTCCGGCATACCCTGGTCAAAAAGGAAATTGGTGATTTTTGTCATGGAGCGGACGAACAGGTCATTGTTGCTTTTAAGCGCACCGATCGGCGTGTTGACCTCATGGGCGACTCCAGCCACCAACTGCCCCAGAGAGGCCATTTTTTCCGATTGTATCAGTTGCGTCTGCTTTTCCCTGAGCTCGCGAGTACGCTCATCGACTCGATCTTCAAGGTCCTCGTTACTCTGTTTGAGTTCAATCTCCAGCCCCCGGCGTTCGCTTATGTCCTGAACAACCTGAATTTCATGCCAATTATTTTCCGGATCACGGTAATAGCTCGAAGTAAACATCAACACCCGGCCATCGGGCAGATTGCGTTCCACGCCGTAGCAACCGTTGGCCTCGAGTATCTCTCTTGTTTCGCAATCGGCCAGACATTCGCAGTCATTCCAGTGAATGTGATGACCGTCGTCGCCGTTTTCGTGGAACATTTCTTTTAGGCGGACGTTTTCGAAAACGATTTCGGGCGTTCTGTTGATGTTTTTTCTTACTCCCAGTCCAACCGGCATAAGATCAAGGATATGTTCGAAAAACTGTTGAAACTGACGCTTTTTATCTTCCATAAGAACGCGGGGAGTGCAGTCGCGGCAGATACGCTGAATTATTCTCCCACTTCCGAAAGTAATCAGTGAGGAACTGACTTCAACCGGCATAACGGAATCATCCGGACGTAGAAAGTGAAGGCGACTGACATGCCCCTGACCGGTGGCCACGACCTGATCGAACAATTCACGGGCCAGGTCCTTTTCCTCCGGCGGGTGAATCTCCCAGGCCTTGAGGCTGAGCAGCTCATTCTCCTGCATGCCGGTCATTTCGATAGCCCGTTGATTGACCTCGACAATCTCGGCCGAATCCGTATCGATGCCGAAGATAGCGTCGTTGGCCATCTGCATCATCTTGCGATATTTTTCTTCAGCCTCGCGCAGACGTCTCAGTTCATCAAGGCTGATTCCATTATCCATCAAAATCTGCCTCCCCCCAAGGAAATTGTGTCTCTGGCCGATGTCCCGATGAAGTAGTTCAAGAATTCCCTCTGCCAGGATTAGACTGGCCACCTACTCCAACTCGTCCGATCAGACCGCGCAAACGACCGGCCATAGCCTTGAGCACTCCCTCGGTAATCTGCACATGATCGGCCAGCAGGTCGATAAATTCTTCGCGATCCACGCGCAACAGCCGGGTTTCTTCAAGGGCCGTGGCTGTAACTACCCTCGGTTCGTTATCAAACAGAGCCCATGAACCGAAGGCTTCCCGAGCCGAGGCATTGGTGATTTCTTCGGTGTCGCGGTGAAGTCGCACAGAGCCGTCGAGCACCAGATAAAGGGCATCGGGAAGATCCTGCTCCCGATAAATAACTTCATCTTCGTCAAAAGCCACCTCTTCGGCAATCGCCGCCAGATAAGCCAGATGTTCGGAGGGCACTTCCGAAAAAACATCAACGTTCTGGAGAAAAATCACCTTTTCGATAACCGTCAGCATACTTACCTAAACCTTATTTATTAGCCATCAGTTCCGCTGTTTCCCGGACTACCGGATCCGGATCGGTAGCGGCTTCGGCGATCAATTTTTTCAATTCAGTATTTTGTACTCCCTCGCAATTATATATAGCGCAGGCTTTCAGCCAGTTGTTGCGGCCGCGAATAAGATGCATCAGAGCCTGCTCATTGGTGTTAAAACGAAAGTTAAACAGTTGCCGTCCCCAACTGGCAGCGACAGCAATCGAGTCATTATCATCAAGAATGGGCGTCATAAATTTCTTAATGTCGATATGCAGGAGGTTGTCTAAAAATTCAACGGCGTTGGCTCGCAAAGTCCGCCGGTCACTGATCAAACCCAGATAGGCATTATAAATATCGCGGGCCGGGTAAGACAGCCCCAGAAATCTGAAAATCTGTTCCAGATTCAGGTTTTGCTGTTCAATCAGCGCTTTTTCCAAAAGAGCAGCCCGGGCATTATCGGGCCGGCCCTGTAAATGTAGCATTTGGGCAATTTCATAATACGACCTGGTTTCGTCGATCACCGCCGCTTGGACAAGTTGTTTATCGAACTTGAGGTCGGGGTAGGAATTGCGCATACGGTTTAGGGCTTTGACCAAGTGATAGTTCAATCGCAGCTCGATCCGGTTGACATCCTCGGCAAGAATATCGACCGACGCCTGCACCGGAATGTCGCTGATGACGCGAGGAATGTTCTTGCGGACAGCCTCGGCAACGGCGCCATCCATCAAATAGTCGTTGAGAGTTCCCAGGATATCGGCGCCATACTCGGCCAACGCCCGGCGGACGACGCTACGGTATTCCTGGTCACCCAATTTATTGATCAACCAGGGCAAATGCTCGCGGTTTTTCAGTCGTCCCAGGCTGATGATCGTCTGCCGAACTACCTGCGGCGAATCATCGTTCATTAATTTTTGCAGAGTCGAAATAAAGCCGGGCCGCTGCAACCAACTGAAGGCACTGGCCAGTTCGGCACGGTACGATTCGCCCCCGGCGCCTTCGTATTCAAGAATCGCCTCAACCACTGGAGTGGTAACCAGCTCTTTCTCTTCCGGTGCGCCGTGTTGGGCGATACAACCCAATGCCGCTGAACGGATACCAATATCATCATCGGCCAGTAATTTCCCGATCAATTCAAGACGATCGACGTCACTCTGTTCACAAAGAAAATTGATCGCCTCCCGGCGCACCTTCGAATCATCATCGTGTAGCAACGTATCCATCTCGGATATGGAAGCAACGTCATCTTGAAAACGCAACAGCTTTAACGCCTTGGATCTGATTTCAGCCGAAGAATGAGTTAGCAATTCGGTCACCGGCCCGATCAAATGTTTGTTTTTAACCGTATCCAAAACATTCAAAGCATAGATAATCTGCCGTTCGCTATCGCTTTGCAGAGCCGTCACCAGCGAGCCGACCGACTGAGCGTCGTTTATTTGTTGAGTCAATTCGCTCTGGTCGATCTGGCGTTTGTCGATGGCTTTACGGAATGTATTAACGTATTCGCGGCGCATCATCACGGCCATTATTATCCAGCCTGCAATGAGAACCAAGACCACTACGCTGAGTTCTCGCACCGAAAGACCGAGAATCAGAGTACAGAGCAAAAGCAATCCACCGGCCAACCCGCGGAAGATGCGATCGACAAACATATCGATGAAAACTTTAGTTCGCTTTTTAAGTTCCAGAGGGATCGGCAGAAAGAGCAGCTCCCGGCCGGTTTTGTCAATTGAGTATTTGAGACTGCCATCGGCACCGCGCAGTAATACGGCAGCCAAAAGTCCCGGATAAATCAACATGGCGGCAGAACCGATAAACAGCCCGATGGGCAGAAAAAATATTACTCCGCCGACGCCCAGTACACGCAGGAAACGATAAGTGAATAAAAGCTGCAAAGCGAACGAGACCAAAGACAACCAGCCATAGAATCGCCCCAGAAATGCGGTCAACGATTCGGTCGTGGTGTAGGCGTCGCTGGAAATAACTTTGAACTGATAATCGACGAAGGAGGCCACCATCATGGTCATGGCAATCAAGCCGATAATCAGGCTGAGATGGCGGGAACGCCGGACCAAGGCGAAAACTTCGGTGAGCTTTTCCTTTTTCTTCTCCCGGTGGCGGGGCCGTTTGCGAAAAGTGTCCTCGGGCGCTTTCAACCGCCAGATAATGTTAACCAAAACCATGCCAACAATTAGAAAGCCAACACAGAAAAACAGTAAGTCCGGTGTGTGTATGCCGAAACGATCGATAATCAGGCTGGTCACCTGCCCCCCGGTGAAAGCACCCAGAATACCGCCTAAACCCAACAACACAAAAATCCGTTTGGCCTGCGCGGCATTATAAACGGCGTTGGCCAACAGCCAGAACTGGGCAATGGTCAAGGCACCGTAAATGCTGACCCAGGTATAGAATAGATAATAGACCCAGGGTTCGTCCCATTGAATCAGCCAGCGTAGTATCAGCAGGTTGACAATCAAAACGGCCAGTGTTCCGGTGATAAGCTGATTGAGCCGCAACGACCGACCGGCCCGGCTGTAAAGAGAAACCACTGGAACGGTTACCAGGGCGGTGATGATGAAAACAACCGGAAGCTGAAGCGGATCAACTTTGACCAAAAAAAGGCTGTCGCGGGCCGGTTTGAGAAAATAGTAGGTCACCAGAAACAGATAATAGCCAGCGAACATCAAGGCGGTAATTAGGAACTCACCCCGGCGTAGATCGAATATGGAACCGAACAAACGTTTCATCATGATTGGTATTGCGATAATTCAATATTCATTGGAACTGCAAACCTTACCCGGTTTCGAGAATTTTGTCCAGGTTAGTCGGCAGAATCAGAGTAAAGGTCGTACCTTCGCCGAGCCGGCTTTTGACCTTGATCTGGCCATGATGATCTTCAATAATTTGGTAGCAGATCGAAAGTCCCAGTCCGGTGCCGACTCCGACGCCCTTGGTCGTATAGCCGGGATCAAAAATTCTCTCCAACCGGTTTTCGGGAATCCCCTCCCCCTGATCAACAAAAATGATAGTCACCTTCTCGCCATCGGTTTTGGTGGTAATGGTAATTTCCCCTTCCCCTTGCATGGCATGGACGGCATTTACCAACAGGTTGAGAAAAACCTGATTGAGCCTTCCGGGATAACAGGAAAGAGACGGCACTTTGCCATAGTTCTTAACAACCCTGATACCGTGCTTCATTTCATGATGAAGCAAAACCAGAGAATCATCGAGACCTTCATGAATATCCACTGTTTTCAATTCGGCTTCGTCCAGCCGGGCAAAACTTCTCAATCGCCGCACAATACCGGTCACTCTCTCAACGGCCGAAGAGATCACCTCATTGGCGTCATCAACCACGCCCAAAAACTCCTCAACTGATTTTTTGGTGCAGCAGTCATCGTGATCGCAACCGTCCTCAATAGCCAGATGGATCTTTTTCACCGCCCGCTTGAGAGTATCATGCATACTCCCGGCGGCGCCGATGGGCGTATTGATTTCATGGGCGATGCCGGCCACTAATTGCCCGAGAGAGGCCATTTTCCCCGATTGAAACAGCTTGGCCTGTGTAGTCTGGAGCTCGTAATTGACCTGTTTTAAATCTTTGAGGGCTTTTTCCAGTTTTTCGGCTTCTTTAAGTTGTTCGGCCTGATGGGCCAGATCGGTTTCCAGTAATTTCTGCCTCATTTCCTGCTCTTTGGCCTGCCGTTCCTGGTTCAGCGTCTTTTCCGATAAATCCCTGACCTCGTTCAACTTGACTTTCAATTCGAGACTCTGCCGGGCAAAATCGCGGGCCAGATATATTGATAGCGAAACCAGCATAACCAAAATTCCGAACATATAGGGCTGATGAATCCAGGATTTTTGTGAAATAACACCTAACTCCATCAACATCTGAATAGTGGAAAAAACAGCGAAAGCGGTATAGCCGATACTGATGATGATTACTCCCCGTTTCCTACGAATCAGGGCGGTGCAAATTACAGCCAATCCTCCCACCAAAGAAAGGATAACCAGATAATAGTAATAATTCAGCGGTATATACCAGAACAAGGCGAGCATAATGATGCCTACACCTGGAAGACTATAGAACAAGCGATGTACGCGATTATAAAAGAGCGCGAAGAACAATCGCAGTCCGAAAACGGAAACTACCAATAACGATATTTTCATCAAGCCCAACATCAACCGGGCCCGCTCGGGCGATGTAATCACAGCCAGCTGAGTCGGTGCAAAGGCCATTCCGGCGAAGCCGGCGGTAAGAATGGCAAAGAAAAGATTTTCTTTGGATGAGGGATAAAAGATAAACAACAATAGATGCAGCAGCGAAAAGGATAAAGCCATGACAGTAATAAACATTTGCTGGTGGATAGCTCTTCCGAAAAGACTGAACATCGACTCGAAAAAGCCCTGGGCCCTGCCGATGGTAACGGCAAAACTGGGATCGTCGCCTCGCATGGCATATTCGGCTGATTGATGATTGGAGTAACGGACGGCCAGCAGATGATGCTGCCCCGATGAAAATTGAAATATATGCGGGGCACCAAAGAGACGAATATAAATGACCTCTTCAGCAGCACTTCCCCCAACCTTACCCTGACTCAATAGCAATTGACCATCGAGATATATCTCGGTGGCCCCGACTTGATTGACCAGAATTGCCAGGGGTTCATGCCAGAGAGCCGAATCGACTTCGAAGTGGAGACGAAACCAGCCTCTTCCCGGCCAGTCGTCAATGGGAAAGCCGTCTTCAAATGATTCCAAGACGCAATGTTTCCACTGGCTGTCATCGAGGGCGGGATCAGCCCAGAGAGAATCGTCTCCGGCATGATAGAGCCAGTTTTCGGCCAGAATAACGATTGTATCTGTTCCGTTCGGTCCGACAAAATCGGCCGGAGTCAGAGACACCGCGGCGGAGGCAGCCGCAGGCACGGTAAAAAAGGCAATAATCGCCGGCACCGCGCAAATCAGGTGTACGGCAGAAATACGCATACTCTATGCTACGTAATTTAAGTCGTTTATGTCAAGTGTCACAGCGGCTCGACGGTGAAAAATCGATCTTTATTAATCGCCCCGTCGGTAGTGATTTTCCGCTCAGGTTAAATTTTGCGGCCGGAAAATAATCATAATAACCGAAATTAGGAAAAATACTCGCACCGATAAAAACTAACGTAGAAAAACCCCCGACATTTTTCATTCAGTCATAAGAATGATAATGTCGAGGGCCGAAGGCAAGTGTTTTATCCGCCATGGTTTTTATATATCGGTGGCGATATCTCCGGTTAACTGTTGCAGGACAAGGCGCGAAATACGGACCTGATAGCGGGCCACGATAAGAGCCGTCTGGGCCCGAATAAGACTCACCTGCGCATCACGAAACTCTATCGAACCGACGGCGCCCAGGCGATAGCGATCCTGATGCAGCTCCATATTCTGCCTGGCGGCCGCTACATTCTGTTCTTCGAGGACAACCAGTTTTTTCTGCAGGATATAAGTTTCGTAGGCCTGCTGCATAGTACCGGCCATTTGGTTTTGCGCGTCGGCCAGAGCCAGTTGTTTATTTTTGGCTTCAAGACGTGCATTTCGCCATCCAATTTTATCCCGTCCACCATCAAACAGGTTTATCGACAAAGTCAACCCAACTCGCGTTCCCGAGCTTTCGGTATTAATATCGCCAACCGACAAACTGGGGCTGGTGGTCTGATCCGACCAATTATAACCGGCATTGAGCGAAAGGCGTGGCATAAACGACGCCCGGGCAGACTGAATCAGTTGATCGGCAACTATTTTATTCTGGCGAGCCACAATTAATGAACTGTTCCGTTCGGATGCTTTCTTCAGCAATGATTCGAAATCGTCCGCCAATTCAGGAACCGCTATCTTCTGGCTGACAGTTATGGGCTTGGCCGGATCGCGACCCAAAAGAAGATTAAGATTCTCCCGGGCAATTTCAATGTTTAGTTCCTGCGTCAGAAAAGATGACTGATCGACATTGAAAGCCACTTGAGCGTTTAGTAAATCGGTACTGGAGGCGCCACCCAATTCATTGCGCACTCGTTCCTTTTCCAACCTTGTCTGGGAGATATCGCGGGCATCGCCGGCAACTTCCAGAAGTCGATCTTGTCGGACCAGATCGAAATAGGCCCGGGAAACAGCCACCACGCTCAGTTCGATGGTATTGCGTGCTTGAGTCTCACCCAAAATCGCCAATGCGTTGTATCGTTTTTTATCAGCAAACATTCTGAAACCGTCGAACAGGGTCCAGTTAAGGGATATATCGGAGTTCCAGGTTTCCGCGTCATTATCGCCGATACTGGCTGTGGAATTGGACGTTATATCGATAGAAGCCTGCTGATAGCCGCCCGATAAATCGATTGAGGGCAGAAACGCGGCTGTTCCGAGTCCCTTATTACCATCCGCCACCCGGGCCGAATTTCGAGCTATGCGAATATTATAATTATTCTGCAGGCCGATCCGGATGGCGTCATTCAGTGTCATTTCTTCCTCGCCGAAAGCCAAGACCGGAAGCAAGAATATCAGCAAAACGGCGATGAGGCCGCTGCGTTTAGTAGTCAGTCTTTTTTGCCCGGACATTAGAATTCCTCCGCTGTCTTTAGTTCTTTAACCGCCGGTTCGACGGTTTCCGCGGTAACTCCCGGTGTTCCTATCATCCGGCCGTATCTGACCCTTATCGTATTGAAAGCCAGAAACGACGCCGGCAGGATAAACAGCAGGATAAAAGTTCCGAAGATCAGGCCGTAGGCAACTGAAGCGGCCATCGGAATGAGAAACTGGGCCTGGCGACTGGTTTCCAGAATAAGAGGGGCCATGCCTAAACTGGTTGTCAGGGTCGTTAGCAGAATCGGGCGCAAACGGGCCAATCCGGAATTGAACACCGCCTCTTCCACCTTCTGACCATTTCGGAGAAAACGGTTGATCTGATCCACAAAGACAATACTGTCGTTGATTATGATCCCGGATAAAGCCATCAGCCCCATGGCCGAGAGCATGCTGACCTGAATACCCTGAATACCATGCCCCCAGAAAGCTCCCAATATACCGATCGGAATCAGAGAGAAGATCAATATAGCCTGAGCGTAAGAGCGGAAAACCAGAATAACCAGAATAAACATGCCCAAGAATGCGACCGAGAAAGAAATCATCATCGATTTCTTCATTTTCGCCTCTTCGCGCGATTGCCCTTCGAATTGCGCTTTCACGCCGCGCACCTGGCTCAGAACCCGAGGCAAAACCTCAGTTTCGATGGCCGCCAGAATTGGCGGCAAATCCTCTTTGACATTGGATTGATTGGCCTCAACTTTGATTTCCCGACTGCGGCTGAGATGCCTGATTTGAGTTATCCCCCGCTCGATCGAATATTCGGCCAACTCACTGAATGGATACTCGCCGCCGTTGGGCGTGCGAACGCGCATCTCATCCAAAAGCCCCAGAGCAGCGCGATCCTCGGGCTGATACCTGACCCATACCCGGATCTCGTCCCGCCCCCTCTGAATCCTCTGAATTTCCTGACCGTAAAAACCCTGGCGTACCTGACCGGCAACGTCCTGTAAAGTCAGGCCCATGGCTTGAGCGCGGGGTTTGAGAGTAATATTGATCTCTCGTCGCCCTTTCTGGTTTGTGTCAGTGATATCCTGCAGAGAGGAGTACGATTCCAGTTCGGTCTTAAGCAATTTCGTGGCCTTTTCCAATTGTTCGACATCGTTACCCAGCAAACTGACGGAGACGGCTTTGCCGAAACGACTGCCACTGCCAAAGGTGATATTCTGCGCCTCCGGTACCGAACCGACAGCCTCGCGGATCCTGTTGGCCACCACATAGCTTTCCATGCTTCGGGATTCACCGTCCAGCAGCTGGACAAACAGACGGCCGGTATGACTTCCGGATTCGCCGAAATCATTACTGCCGATATCGCGCTGAGTGGCTACGATAACATCCAGCCCGTCCTCGCGTTCCTGTTTGAGTTCTTCATTGACCTCCCAGCATACGGCTTCAATATGCATCAGTATCGAATCGGTTACCGCTTCCTGCCGTCCGGCCACGAGAGAGATATTAATTGGGAATTCGTCGCCGTCAACATTGGGGAAAAATGTTGCGCCGATCAAGCCACCGCCAACCAGCCCTACAGTGAGCAGGACCAAAGCAACCGGAGTAACCACGACTACCCACTTATTGCGCATAACCGCCTTCAAAGCCGGAGCGTATATCCTATGCGTCAAGAAGGCTATTGCCTTCTCCATCTTTTCCCTGACCGGAGTTATTTTCTTATGGGCATCAAGTCCCTTGGAGTGAGCCAGATGAGACGGCAAAATAACAAACGCTTCGACCAGTGAGAACAAAAGCGAGGCCACAACCACCAGCGCCATCTGCCACATCATCTCGCCCATGTTCCCCTCAAGGAAGAGAAACGCCGTAAAGATTATAATCGTAGTCATTACCGAGGTGAACACCGGAGCCACTACTTCCATTGTGCCGTCGATGGCCGCCTGAAGAGCGGGTTTACCCCGTTCATAATGGGCAAAGATGTTTTCGCCGACCACGATAGCATCATCTACCAAAATGCCGACGACAATGATCATCCCGGCCAGGCTGATGACATTGATGGTAATGCCCGCAAAAGAGGCGATTACGAACATACCGGCAAAAGAGAAGGGGATACTTACAGCCACCCAGAACGAGAGACGGAGATTGAGAAAGAATCCCAAGCAAATGAGGATCAGAATCAGACCGATAATACCATTTCTAACCAACAGTTCAATGCGTTGTCTCAGCGGTACGGTCATATCGCGGGCCGCTTCCGCCTTAACCGATTCATGCGTGGCATTGAACTCGGTCATGATTTCTTCGGCCCGATCGGCGATCTGAAGAATGTCCTCATCTTCGGTTTGCTGAATATTCAGAAGTACGGCATACTTGCCGTTATAAAAAGTCTTATCGGGAACATCCTGCCATTGTTCATGAACCGCAGCGATGTCCTTCAAATAGATAATGGTACCGTCGGTATTACCGCGCACCGGGATATTTTCCATATCCTCGGCAAAATAACCCCGCCCCCAGGCCCGGATCAGGATTTCTTCGTCCTCGGTTTCGAATTTACCTCCGGAAATGTTAATATTGGCCCGACTGACGGCCTGGCGGATTTCATCGAAAGTCAGGCCATAGCGACGCATATCGGATTCGGAGACCTCAATGGAGAATTCCAGCGCCGGCAGGCCGCTGATCGACACCTGTGAAATTTCATCGGTGGCAAGCAACTCATCGCGCAACTCTTCGGCAATATACTTAAGATTATACAGGTCGGTCTCGCCGTAAAGGGCAATCGATTGCGATAGGCTCCGAAACTTCTGTTCGTAAATCACTGGTTTTTCGGCATCGATTGGGAAAGAATTAATCCGGTCCACAGCATTTTTAACATCGGCCAAAACCTTGTTTATATCCGAATCCAAAACCGTTTCGACCGTGACCACGCCGGAATTTTCGCGCGAAATTGAGGTCACCCGATCCACGCCCTGCAATCCATCCAGATTTTCCTCAATCTTGAGGACTACCCCTTCGGCCACCTCTTCCGGGGAAGCGCCGGGATAAATAACCTCAACTATAATCGTATGCGGTTCATTTTCCGGGAAGAACGAATAACGCAATTGGGAGAACGCCAGCAGTCCGAACAGTATGACCGCGGACATAAGAACGGTTACCCAGACCGGGAAGCGTATGAAATAGGCAATCAGTTTACGCATTACTGCCCCCGCGTTTCAGGTATCGCATCTTTGGATCGGGCCGGCATTCCCGGAGCCACTCCCTGCATGATTTCCACGACCAGAACATCGCCGTTTTCGACGCCGCCGTCGATCAGCACTCGGTTGGCTTCGCGCCGTAAAACAACGATATCGCGAGTCTCCAGTTTGCCGTCAACGATGACATAAACGTAGCGGTCTTCATAGATCGCCTTGGGCGGGATGGCAAAGGCATTGTCGATGGTCTTCCCGGGAATGTCCGCTTCAAGAAAGACGCCGTTTATCAACGCGCTTTCTTCGCCGCCGTCAACCGCCACGTAAACCTGTACGGTTTGGGTACGGTCGTCGATATTACTGCCGATACGGACTATTTTGCCACTCCAAGAATCCTCAACTTCGGCCGAAGTCAGCGTAACCGGCGCATTGTCATCAATCCAGTAAATATCAGCGGCCGGCACCGGCAATTCGATTTCCAGGCTTTCAAGGCTGATGATCGCTCCCAGAAGTGAACCGTTGCGAGCCGTGGAACCGACCCGGAGATCGGCCGACACGATGGAGCCGTCAAAGGGAGCATGGAAGTAATGTTTTTCGAGCCTTATTTCCAGATCGCGCGCCGAAAAGTAAAGCTTGAAAACATTGAAGCGAGACAAGAATAGTTTGATCTTGGGATTACCGGTTTCCGGAAGTGGCTGCAGAGAATTTTCAAATTCGCAATGGTCAAAGTAGTCCTGCCATTCCTGATACTCATCGGGAAAATCAACCTTGATCTCGGGAAGAACCATAGCCAACGCGGTTAAAAGATCACTCTTGGCGCTGTTCAACTGCAACCGAGCCTGCCGATCATCGATTTTGACCAGGAGATCGCCTTTCTTGAACGACTGGGCCGGACGAAAAGTCACATCACCCGATTCCAGTTTTCCCTGCACCTCGCTGTACAAGTTAATCGGCTGAGCACTGGTTACACGACCGAAAGCGGTAATTCGCGTCGGTAAAGTCTGCAATTTCACGATTTTGGTATCTACTACTTTGGACTGCTGTTGAGCATCTCTCCGTGGCGGATCAGTTTTCATGTTCATGAAGAACATCATCGCCAGAAATCCAACGATCACAATCCCGATCGGCAGAATAATTTTCATTGAACGCTTCATATATGCGCCTTTCCTTGTCTATTCAAAAGGCAGTAACTAAAGAAACTGCCTTTTTATTCATATTCAGACAACGCCAATCACGACAGCATAATATGACGTTGCATTTTGTATCATTTTGTACTGTTTCATTTGTAACCATATCTAAAAGGACTAATCACTCTCACCAAGGTTGTCGCAAATGGCTTTCAGGAGCTCTTTTAGTATTTGCAGCCGTTCATCATCAATGCCTTTGACGGCCTGCTGTTGGGTAAGATCAAATACCGGTAAAATAGCCTCGCAAGTTTTCTTACCCTTCTCGGTAAGGTAAACCAGCTTTTGCCGCCTATCGGACCGGTCCGGCACACGAATGACCAGATCCTGGCTTTCCAAGGCGTCAACCCAACGAGTTATACCCACTTTATCGTGATCAAAACACTCGGCCACCATCTTATGAGTAACCCCTTCGTCGGTACTCAAATGCCAGAGCAAAATGGCCTGCTCAGCCGTCAGGTCAAACCCTTTTTCGGATAAGTTACGAGATAATGTTCGTCTCATCATTTTACCGGTGATACCCAGTAAACGCCCCAGACGATCTTTGTGTTCCGTGTCAAGATATACCATAAAATTTCCGTTTCATATTAAACCGTTTCACATGTAACTATAACGCCATATATACTCATTAGTTTCAGAATAGCAAGACTTTTCTTGAGAAAAGCCGCCCAACTCATATAAGTCATTCCACCACATACTTTTATTTATATTTTGCGGCTGGATCAATACTATTGACAAGCTCAGGCTGTTTTAGTATATTCGATATATGTCGAATAATCGAAATATAGAGATTGTCGCCGATATGTTCAAAGCCCTTTCCAATCCTCATCGGCTTCGGATATTTTCGCGGCTGGCGTCCTGCTGTCCACCGGGCGAGGCTTGTTGTACCGGAGAGGAAATGAGCGCCTGCGTCGGCGATTTGGGAAAAGATCTGCAAATCGCGCCTTCCACCGTATCTCATCATATAAAGGAACTACACCGCGCCGGATTGATCACTACGGAAAGATGCGGTCAATCGATTCGGTGTCGGGTAGAACCGGAAGTTTTGAAGAAACTCGGTGACTTTTTTAAATCGGGATCTTCCGTAGAAAATTCGGTAGAAAAAACTGAAACGGAGTAACAGATGAAAATCGGTCACGGTGCACAGTCAACCGTTTCCATTACCTATTGCGTTGAGTGAGGTTATTTATCAAATGCCGCCGGTCTGGCGGACGCTATTAGGAAAAAGACAGGTCTGGAAACTACCCTGATCGATGGTCATGATGGAGTTTTTGAAGTGACCGTCGATGGCCTGAAGCTGTTTGACAATAAGGGTCAATGCGGAAATTTGCCAAACTCGGATGATATCATGCAGAAACTTGAGAACGCAATCGCCGGACTACAACCGATATCAGCTCCCGCAAGCCTTCAGACACTTCAGCCTTCGACGCCATCCTGCTGTTCGCCTCAGGCACCGGCACAAATCAACAATATTCAAATCGACTCCAATTATCCGGCCGACACACCCTGGATTGCCGGAACGATCAAAACGATCGTGAGTGAAATCAATGTTGTCAAAACGAAGCTTGAGTTTTCGGATCGCTTGGGCGGATGCAAAGTGCGTTGGGGAATGGGGAGGATGAGTTACATAATATCCCCCGGCCTGTACGCGGTCGGTTCGCCGAGTGACAAATCTCCGGTTTTTGTTACGGCCAATTTCAAATTGAGTTTTGACCATTTGCGCTCGGAATTGACCGGGATCAATGGCTGGATTCTGGTTTTGGATACCAAAGGTATCAATGTCTGGTGCGCTGCCGGCAAAGGAACCTTCGGGACTGATGAACTGGTGCATAGAATTCGGGAAACACAACTGGAAAAAGTCATTTCCCATCGTCGGCTCATTTTGCCACAACTGGGCGCACCGGGAGTAGC
>JAAEQF010000060.1 GCA_024231695.1 FCB group bacterium | reverse complement strand
GGCCTGACCTTTATACCGCTGAATCCGAAATCTTCATTTTCTTTTTATCTTTCTGGTCATCTGAACGGCAGAAAATACCACAATGATTTCAGTCTCTTTGACAACAACAGCGGTGACATCATGGCCGCCATCGGTTATCGCCCGACTACGCGACTGCTTCTAAGAACCGGAGTATCGTTTACCTCGACCGCCTACATCAATTCCGAGATTCCCTACAAGCGTGATCTGGAACTGTTTGCCGGAACCCATATCTCCCTCCCCGCTTCCAACAGTCTCGATATCGAGGCTGGCTGGGCTCGCTCTAATTACGAATATATCGACATTGACTTGGGGCGCCTCACCGACGCCATAGGTTTCATCGACTCTTTGAAAATATTAGCCCAGCTGACGGATACGACTGACAATGTCGCCGAAAAGTTAAAATCGTTCTATTACTCAATTCGCCTGTCACGTCCGCTGCCACTCAAAAGCGGTCTAAGTCTCGTTTATACCAACCGTATTTTCCAGAATGACGATCATAATATTGTTTATGGTTTTACGACCGGCTACCTATCGCCCTGGGCTACTTTATGGGAAGGCGAAAACGTCACCCTCAAGCTAAAAAGCTTCGCCCTTCCCGGCGTTATCTTAACCGGGGGTATCGGCTATTGGGATAAAACATTCCTGCGTACCGCCGAAGAGGATGATGCTTCAATCAGGCATTTGGAGAACAATGAACACCGGCGTGATTATTTAACCAGATGGTATGCCAGCGCTCAACTCCCGATTGTCTCCGGCTCCGGATGGTTTCTGGAGCAGAATATCAAAGTGGAACGCACCTCCAATCGCTCAACCAAGCCTGATATTTACACCTATCAGGATGTCTCGGTGACCGCCGGGTTTGTTGTTCGCTTCTAATCTGTTTGGGAAAATCTTTTAATAAAACCGGGGATCTGATTATCCCCGATTTATATTTATGTAAAGCACTCAGATAACTGATTCAGGTTATTTTCAATTTCAAACATCCACCGGCTGACGGTCAGGAGTCGCTTTCACCTCATCCGCCTTTTTTAGCAAATTCAAATAATCCCGGCGATATTTCATCGACTGCAGAGTTACAAACAGAACCAGGCCGCATATGAGCAAACTGGTGATAATACCAATTAAAAGAATCAAATGCGCTTTGCTTGCCGGTTGTCCAGCCAGAAAATCAGGCGTCGGCCTGTACTTGGCCAGAAACATCCGGTCGGCCACTGTAAAAACTTCATTGAAGTCGATTTCGGCACCGTTTTGCCAAATCGAATGAATTTCCGAAAAACCGGCCTTTGAATCACCAGTCGGATAAACCTGCCGCGCCTGAGCCGATCCGGAAAGATCAAAAATCTGCAAATCAAATTGAGTCTTATCCTCGCCTGTCAGGGAAGTTTTAACAATCTTATCAATACTGTAAGTAACCGACACGAATCCCTTCAGACAATTGATTCGGTCCTGTATTGATCGAGTCTCCTGGCAGGTATCATATATTGGCTGGAATATTGTAAATCCGGTCAAACCCTTTGCCCCTCGATCCAACGGCACTTTATCCACCGCGGTCATCATCCACAAATCATTAAGCCACTCGACGGCATCAAGGAAAGACGAATCGGAGGTCAGGTCATAACCGAGCAATTCAGCGTTTTCAATCTGTGGCTCGGCATAATATATCGGGAAGTATTCCTCCCGTTTTCCTGCTCTCACTAACCGGCCATCATTGTTTATTTCGGTAATTTCAAATCCGGAAATCCCTTCAATACGAGCTGCTGTTTCGCTCTGATTACGGTTTTGCTCCCGCAAAAGCGGCGCCCAGCAGACGGTATTGATTTCCGGGTGATGAGCCAAAAGCGGCTCGACAAAAGATTTAAACTCGCTTCGATAAACCGAATCGGAGGAATTAAAAAAGGCTCCGACAGTCTCAAGGGCCTGAAGATTAGCCTGAATCGAACTTTTCAGTGTATGCAAATGATCGGTGGTTATAATCCTGAATTCGGCTTTGGCTTGTTTTTGATCGGAATCATCTACATGTTTATAGACCAAGCCGGTTAAAAGCAAGCCCAAGCCCAGTGCCAGAACTGGTGCAATCCGGATTGTAAAAAACCGGAAACCTGCTGACTGGATTTCCTTGTCGTCCGTAGCAGCCATTTATGCTCATCTCGAGTTTTAAAATATCTCAGACCCAAATCCACTAATCAATCGTACATATCAACCTGTTTAGGTCTCTTTTATGATATCGGTTTATTACATTGATTGCTTAATTATATTTAACACAAACTATCGTGGACGTAATATGATACTATCGTCAATCGGCCGAGCTTTTCACTGGCCTGATCCCGGAATAACCGGTACCAACATTACGATTGGACTGGATTGCTTAATTTACCGGTGTATCCCTCGGATAAACTCGCGCATCTCCGGTACGCCGCCCTGAAAAATCAGATAGCCGTCATACGGTTCCCGCTCGGTGATATCACTCGAAATCGGCGTCAGCATAATTTCGCGAACTTTGTCCAGATCGTCGGTTTGACCCAGCGCCCAGCCTAATTTGACGTAGGCAACTTCAGGCAGCATATTTTCTGTGGGAATTATTCCCTTGGCCATTAAGTCGCGTCCGGTGTCATAGACAAACATATGTACGAAGCCCCAAAGAGTCTGCACAGTCATGTAAATGGCCACGCCCTCTTTGGTCGCCCGTTCGATGGCCGGATAAACCGGCTTGTTGATATGTCCTAATCCCGTTCCGGCTATTACTATGCCCTTGTAACCATTATCCACCAGCGAATCGATGATATCGGGGTGCATATTGGGATAATAATAAACCATTGCCACCCGCTCTTCGAAACAGGGCGTGATCTTGACCTCCCGGTCCTTGCGGCGGCGTTTGTAATCATTCTTTATCGGCGTGATTTTCTCACGGTCAACCATAGCCAACGGGATATCGCCGATTGTCCGAAATGTCGAACGATACGACGAATGCATTTTGCGTACCCGCGTTCCCTGATGAAGCAGACCGTACTCGTCCGAGGTGGGGCCGAACATGCAAACTAAAACTTCGGCGATGTCCGATTCGGCGGCGGTTTTGGCCGCGTGCATGAGGTTCAGAGCAGCATCCGACGAAGGTCTATCCGAAGACCTTTGCGATCCAACCAAAACGATCGGAACCGGCGAGTTCTGAATCATAAACGACAATGCTCCGGCGGTGTGATGCATCGTATCGGTCCCGTGACCGATGATGATCCCGTCGATTCCTCTTTCAATCTCCTGCCCGATGGCCTTGGCCAGGGTGATATACTGCTTGGGACCCATGTTTTCGCTGAAAACAGCAAATAGCTTTTCCGTGGTCAGATTACAGATATCAGCCAGTTCCGGTACCGCACCATAAAGTTCCCCCGGCGAAAAAGCCGGAATCACCGCCCCGGTACGATAATCGAGACGGGAAGCGATTGTCCCGCCGGTACCGAACAGCTTGACGTTCGGCAACTCCGGCGTATATGGAAATTCTTTCTCAGGAATCTTGTAATGAGCTTCTTTGTAGCCGATTTCCTTCATGTCGGTGATCGTCTCGGTGGTGATCCCGATATTGTAACCGGTAGCCAGCTTGAGAACAATATGTCGGTCGTCGTCGTTTTCGGCTCGCGGCAGAATAATTCCGGTGAACTCTCCCCGACTCGAGGTTATATTTGCCTCACTCCAGACTCGAATATTGAATTTCTTCAGCGTTT
Source organism: FCB group bacterium (assembly GCA_024231695.1). Lineage (GTDB taxonomy): Bacteria > Zixibacteria > MSB-5A5 > GN15 > JAAZOE01 > JAAEQF01. The sequence continues at coordinate 986 of JAAEQF010000060.1, read as the reverse complement.
CCAGAGCCGCACCCTTGTATCCTTTGAATAAATCACTCATGCTTTAATCCCCCGGGCTACTTCCGCACGAAGTTCATCAAGCGGAACGTTACCGATGGCGATTTTACGAAGATGGCCCATAATCCAGTCGATTTGTGCTTCCGGTCGATCCGATTTCCTGATTTCGGCGAATTTCTTTTTCAGATCCGGCAGATGTGACAGTATATCCTTTTGGGAGTGCTTCTTATATCCGATCGCCGTCAACACCGATTCGAAGACCATTTTGGGATGAGCATACAGTTCGTTTATCATCTCCCTGGCGATCAATCGATCCAGCCCATTTCCAGCCAGGAATTTGAACAGGCCATATATCGTGTAGTACTTAAACGTCGCTGCCGGGGTTACTCTCGTTTCAAAATGCCGCAGAGTATGGCCGAACAGTGTACCGACGAACCGGGCCGGTTGATCGAAGTCATCGGCGATTTTCTCGATTATCCAAACCAGATTGCGCCTTAGCAAATAATTGTAAGTATCTTCCGGAACGCCCCATTCTTTCAACTGTTTCAGGCGATAATCGACCGCCACCGGCAGATCGCCGGCAATCTCCTCAATCTCGTTTTCCTCGATCGGAATCGGAGCCGAATCGGTATCCGGATACATTCTATCGGCCCCGGGCAGAACTCTTTCAAAGATGGTCGTACCGTCGGAGAATGATTTCCGAGTCTCAAAAGGCACGCCGTCGAAAGCCAGACGGCAGCGTTCCGCAATCGTATCCAGCGCCGTGGCCACGTCCGCCTCCGGGCCGCGAAATACGACCTGAGCGTCGTCCGGTCCGGCCTTGAGTAATTTCCGCACTTTCGCCCAGTCATCTTTGATCAGAACCGGCAATCTGAATTGCGATCCTGAACTGCCGTTTTCAAAAGCTTCCGAATGACTCATATTCGGTCGTTCCAGGCAGGCGATGACTTTCAACCGATCGCTCAACTCATTGGCAAACATTTTCTCCG
>JAAEQF010000059.1 GCA_024231695.1 FCB group bacterium | reverse complement strand
ACAAGAAAAAGAGCGGAAGAAGATGCAACATATTGAGAGAAGAAGTAGAGACTCACACACAGAGAAGAGAGAGACAAATAGAAAGAGGCAGGCGCGCCAGCAACCAACACATAGAGCCACCACTAGCACATCCCCAAGTTAAGAAAATGAGGAGGCTGAGATAGATTGACTTGAAAAGCGCGCGCACATTTAAACGAGACGCGATACAAACGCCAAATCATTTTGGTGCGTGGCACTATGATGGTTCACTTGGATGACGACGAACAGCGACGACAATGAGGCGATTGGCACAGACGCGCACACGCTTTGAGGTAGGGAGTGTATGAATTCTTCCAAGCGACTTGCCCACACAAGTTGCATATTGGAGGAATATGTACATAAATGGTCATCCCGCGCTCGCACATGCTCGTGCTGCCTTATCGCTCGTGTGTCACTGACTGTCAATTGCCCGCCTTCCCCTGCATGTGTTTTAGTGCTCTTTACTCTTGGCTTTAAGTGATGGTTGGTGTCAAACGCGATGATGATCTTGCTATTTCTAATATCCGCTTTATAGTTAGTTTT
>JAAEQF010000058.1 GCA_024231695.1 FCB group bacterium | reverse complement strand
CTGCATCAAGCGAACTTGCCGGATTTGTAATCCAAAAACAGCTTGCCCCATTTGGTCTTGTTGAATTTGCGAATAATCGATTTGCCTACCGTCGGATACCAGATGTAGTCATGATAGACGTTGGATGCAAAAGGCGCCCAAACAACCAGCGGTGAATGAAGGGCAATCTTTTCCAAAAACTGCAAGGGTCCTTTGCGCAACATCTGATCGCCCCAAATGACCAGCGATTTTTTTGTCTGGAAATGAAAATTGACACCTTCAATATTCTCGCCGACAATCTCGATGTTTTCCTTGCGGGCATTACCCAGTTTCATGTCATCGCACATGCTCAGATACGGGATATTCATGGCGTCATAGCCCATCATCCGAGCGGCGGTTGCATCGATAGCCACCGAATCGAACGAAGCCAGAATATAATCGGTAACGCGCGGGATCATCGTTCGCGGTCCGGCGCCGTCGCCGGCTACGGTACCGTCCATGACGCTGAAGACTGAAGGATGCAGCTCTTTCTGCATCAAAACCAGATCGACCAAAACTTCATGAATATACTTATGGGCATAATGACGGACTTCTTTGAGCAGGCCGCCAAAAGCGTTCTTGATGGCTCCGGTAGTTACCGAATGTCCGTGGGTTTTGACTGTCGGGAAATGGATAATCTGTCTTCCGGGGTACATCTTTGGGATTTCGATCCCCTCGGGGAATATCTTATTGAGTTTGAGCAGTTTCGATTTGAATTTATAGACAATCCATTCCTGATCGGGCAGGGGAATAAAAGGCAGGCCGTATTTGTCGAGAATCGGCATCCACAGATTATTGATAGCTCCTTTAATCGGGTTGGTCACGACCGTTTTATTTTCTATCGGGAAAAGTTTTTCGGGCGGAAAACCATCAGCCAGAAGCGCTTTGACCACCCCTTCCACCTGCCACGGCTGAGAGGAACAGGCGGGGAAATATTTGGTCCAGGAGAGGTTGAGCTTGAGCATGGTATCGGTGGAAAAATCAAGACCATCTTTGTATCCGGCCAGATCCATCAGGCGATAATAATCGGCGAGAACCGTTTCCGGACTGGTTTTGACGATAGCAACTTTGGATTTCATACTTACCTTCCGCTCGATTTTTAACTCAGACTATCAATATATTCTGAAACGGTGAAAAAGTCAAAATCGCTCAAAAGATTTTCGACTTTATATTCCATCGTTTTCAGGCTACCATACTGGCGAAAACGGTCGCGCATCTTTAAATCAACTCGGGGAATATCAGGATCAAGTTCCCAGGGATGAAAATAAACAATCACCGGCATATTTTCCCTGCTCAAACGACGAATACCCCAACGGGTGTACCAGTATGGGAACTGCCTGAGCCATCCCCCACCTCCGAGAGGCAGGCGGCGGCCGAAAACCATGACGGTCGAAGCCGGGATTTCGATTATTCTTTTACCCGACGATACGGTGATCTCATGAACCCGCCTCGGAGCCGTCGGGTCGCCGTAGATATCATGCTGAATGGGAAAGATCGAAGAATCATATTTAAAGCCGAATTCGGCCAATATTTCAAAAGCCCAGGTCATATCGCGGCGAATGCCCCAGCTGGGAGATCGATAACCGTTTGGATGAACCCCGCAGGCCTTGAAAATAGCGTTGACGGCCATATTGGTGTCAGCTTTGAATTCCTCCGGCGATAGCGAACAGACCATTCGGTGATAGTAGCTATGGCAGGCGATTTCATGTCCCGCTCCGGCGACTCTAGCCACCATATCCGGGTATTGGTCGGCGATCCAGCCCAGGACAAAGAACGTGGCCCGCACGTTTCGCTTTTGAAACAGATTCAGGATTTTATCGGTGGCTGATTCAACGGTGGGCTTTTGGGTAAGCCAGTCTTTAGGAGCGATAATCTTCTGAAACGTCTCGACCGAAAACCAATCTTCGAGATCAACCGTCAGAATGTTTTTCATGCTATGACTTGGCCTTGACCCTGGGTTTGTATTCGTAGCCGTAATAGGATTCATGATAGTAATACGGCAGAACATTGGTCAGGTTGTTGAGTACCACGCCCAGAAATTTAGTATTGTTGTTTTTAAGCAGCAACGAGGCTCGTTGAACGACTTCCCGTTGAGTGGAACCGGCTTTTACGACCATCAAAACGCCATCCATTTCACCGGCCAGCAGCATCGGATCGGAAACCGGCAACAGCGGTGCACAATCAACCAAAATGAGATCGTAATAAAAGCGGACCTCTTCCAGCATTCGATGAATGGCTTCGGAATCGAATACCTCGGTCGGTTGATTGACATGCTTACCGGCGGTGATGACATCCAGCATATCCTCGGAAGTCTTTTTTATGACCTCTTTAATTTTCCGTCCCTCGGTCAGGACTTCGACGACACCTTGTTCTCGCTTCAGCGAGAACATCCGATGAATAACCGGGCGCCTCAAATCGCAGTCAACCAAAAGAGTTTTTCTTCGTTTGTGGCGGGCCGCGGTCATTGCCAGAAAAGAGACGATGGTCGATTTGCCTTCGGAGAGCATGGCTGAAGTAACCAGGATGGTTTTGGGTTGTTTCTCAGGTTCAACACCGTTTATATTATGGAGCAAACGCCTGAATTCAGTAGCATATGGCGATTCCAAATCATAATAATCAAAAAGATTTAAACTGTCTTGACGTTTAGCCATTGCCCTACCTCAATCAAAGTCAATCGTTCTGGTTGCCGGCAGTAATTTCCGCAACCACCGTTTTAAGGGATTCGGCATATTTTGCCGCCCTTTCCCTCCCGAGTTTGGATTTGGTCAGCCGGGGGTTGATTTCCACGGCCTTGTCGAATTCTGTAATCGCCCGACTCCAGGATATCTGGGACAATTGCAGGTAGCAGAGGGCCAATTCGTGCCGCAAATCAACGTAATTCGGATTCTTATCAATTTCCGCTTTCAGTGATCGAATTCTATCATCTATCGTCGTCTCATTACCTCGCTCGGGTGACAATAGCAGACGGACATGAAAACTGCTGCTGCCACTTCGGCCAAGTTCCCGCTTACCGTTGCGTACCGCTTTAAACAGGTTTAACGCTCGGGGAAGATCGCCGCTCCGGAGAAGTTCGCAGGCTTCCTCATACTCGGAGGACTTGAAATCAGGCGTAATCAAAACCGCTCGATTGAATATATCAGTCGTCTTTTCTATCAAGTTATTGTACATATCGAAATCTTCGCGGGAAATCGCATTGACGATATAGGCAATCCCGAGATTAAAGTGAGCATCGGCGTAGTAGATATTTTTTTTCAGAGCCGTTTCAAGTTCCTCGACCGCCCGCCGGCAGAAGCCGGCTTCCAAAAGTGCCTCACCATAATTATTGTGATAATCGGCGAATGCCGGGCGAAGTTCCACGGCCACGGCCAGAGCCCTGACGGCCCCATCAAAGTCGCCCATTTCCATCCGGGCTAATCCAAGGCAATTGGAAGCCTGATGATGTTTCGGCTTAATCGTCAACAGCGAATCAAGAAGGCACACGGCTTCTTCATACATCCGTTTGTAATAAAAGGCGGTTCCCAGATGATACATTGTTTCCGTATCGCCGGAATTGAGGATTTCCTGGTTCAGGTGCAGGAGATGTTCCAACTCCGATTTCTTCTGATCATGTGTATCCTTGACTAATCCGACGATATCGTTTTCCGAGACATCACCGGAATGCGGATAGCGCGAGATTTCCAGGATTTCACCATCAACAAATAACGAGGAAACTACTGAGTTTTGCCGAACATCATTGACCGTCTGGACGAGAAACTCTTTCTCACTGATCGACACCTTACTCTTCAGACGATAACTCTCCATAACGAACCTATCCAATTTTTATTTTTCGTTTGATTGATGCTATATTGGGTATGGTTGCCAATACCGGCGCATTCAGAAAGCGTTCGAGATCCTCGACCTTCTTGAATGAGTTGTCCAGCAATTCAGCCAGTAATGCGGCCACACCGCCTAGAACCAGTCCCAAAACGGCACCCAACGCAATATATTTGACACGATTGGGTTTAACTGGCGCCAAGGGAACCGAGGCCGGTTCAATAATGCGATATTTAGATTTGGATTCGCCGCGCATCAGTGATTGTGATATCTCCGAACCGGTCAACTGCGATTTGAATTTTTCAAATATTTCCCGGGCCGAACCGACTTCGTTTTCGAGGTTGCGCATCTGTATTTCAATTTGTGGCGCACGAGCAATCTGATTGCGTAAAGTTGACAATGCGACCTCGTAATCGCGAAGTTTGCGGCGGGATACTGTTTCATGGGCTTGGAGAATGAAAAACCGGGTCAAGTCATCCTGTTCCTCTTCGGGCGCATCGCTGAACTGCCTTTTTACTTCTTCCTCGATCAGGTTTTCCATCTTTTGAATATCGCGGGATATTTTCAAATTGGCGTTGAGAACCTTGGGATCGGACCAGGTGTATTTTGACATAAGATCCGCCAACCGCTGGGTTTCTGAAAAGACATTGCGCTTGGTAATTTTGTATTCATTTCCCGTATTCAAGACCAATTGCGCCTGGCGATAATTGGAAAGACTGGTCCGAACCTGGGTCTGATCGTTGATATTGTCGTCAATCCGCAGTTCGATATTGTCGATATCCGCCATAATCGAACGGATATTGGTATCGGCCGTGACCGATTCATCCAGCCGCGTGCGAATATATTCGGTCTGAAACTGGACCTTGTTTTCTTCGGCTTCGTCCAGGTTTTTGCGATAGATGGCCAACTGTTCATCGGAAAAATCGAGCGCACCGCGGACGCCGGTGAGTTCCCGCTTGAGCCGCTCATCCTTGAATATTTCAGCCAGTTTGGTAGCGATATCCATAGCCCGATTGGGGTTGGCTGATTCGACGGTGATTTCAATAATGTTTTCGCCATTGAAATTAATGTTGATGTTTTTCCGAAACTCCTCAATCAGGAGATGATAAACCAGCGTTTGAATCGGGATATCAGGCCGGTTAACATTCAGTTTCTGAGCCTGTAGAACCATAGCCGGATCCTGTGTCAGTTGCAACTCATCAATAAGCCGGGTCAAGTAGGCGCTGGATATGATCTCATTATGAATCGCGATCAGCCGACTTTGAAGCTGATAGGAGGAAAATCGACCGTCCTCCCTTCCCGGAACCATAGCCAGCAGTTGCTTGGAAAGGAAAGTGGTTTGATCGATGAGAATCATAGTTGAAGATTGATACCGTTTCTCGATCAGAAATGTACCGCCGAAAGCCATGGCCGTAACCAGAATAAGCGGTAGAACAAAAAGCCATTTTCTGCGCCGAAGGATGGCCAGAATATCCTTGATCTCGATGGTTGTAGTTGTTTCCTGAAGCGCCATGTTACCTTCTGTCGATTAAGTAAATAAAGGAGATTAGCGTGCCGGCCACCGCGGCCACGTCACGCACCGCTCCCCAACTCAAAGGAGATTGTTTTTTCCCATCAATGATGATAGTGTCTTCCGGCTTGATCAAAATCCGCCGAGACTGACCGTCGCGCTGGTATTTATCAAGATCGATATTCATGACCGTCGAGCCGGAGCCGATCTTGCTGATTATCCGAACCTTACTGGGATCAGCAAATGGAGTAATTCCTCCGGCTGAACCGATGGCGTCAAATATATCGATATTTTTTTCAAAAATCTGTTTACCCGGAGAAAGAACCTGACCCTGAACATAGTAAAGATTTTTCTTTTCACTGTAATCGGTTGTCAGCTGTTTACCTGGTACGCCACCCGGCATCTTGGGAATTTCGACGGTATCGCCGCTTTTCAAGCGGGGTAAACTTTCTACACTGCCGTTGGCGATGGCTTCAAGCACATTGACTGTAATTAATTCGCCGCCTGATTCGCGCGAACGAATAATGGTTACCCGGGTCAAATCGCCAAGCTCCGAGGCCCCCCCTGCTTCCTTGATAATCGTCCACAGATCGGGGATAACCTCAAAAGTGAGTTTGCCGCCAGCGCCCACCTGACCAGTCACAAAAATCTTTTGCGAGTTGAACTGGACAACTGTCACCGTTGCCTGAGAAATAACTTTGTTGTAGAAGGACACATCCTTCTCAATTTTATCGGCCAGCTCCCGACTGGTCTGGCCCGCAGCCATAACTTCGCCAATAATGGAGAGGGTTATTTTGCCGTCCTGTCTGACCGCCACGACCTGGTCCAGAGTCGGATCCTGCCAGAAACTGATTTTCAGAACATCTTCCGGTCCAATAACATACTCATCGGATCGGGCCAAGCCTGACAGTCCAACAATAATAATTGCCAGCGCCAGACCAACTGTTTTCAGGTGGAAACTTCTACCCATAATTCAATCCTTGAATTTCAGTCGATCAACCGGAGTCTATTTACTAAAAATCGACCTCTTTCCCTTTTAATTAACTGCTATTTAACCGCTTTCACGTCTTATGTCAAGGGCAAACAGACCTGTTTGGATCATCTATATATACGTTAATGGAGGGTAAAAAGTCCAAGGATAGATTGGGTTGAGAGAATTTTTATTTCAGTATTTCGGGAGTGAACAGAGTGGATCGATTCCGCCCCATATCTTTGGAATGAAACAGGGCCATATCGGCGTAATAAATCAATCGTTCGGCATTGTCGGCGTCATTGGGAAACAGAGCACAACCGACGCTGATGGTTATCCGCCCCTCAAAACCGTTGGCTTGATCCCGGAAATCGGTCGAAGAAATGGCCTGCCGAAGTCTTTCCATGAAGATTTCGCAAGTCATCTTGTCCGCTTCGGGCATTATAATGCAAAACTCGTCGCCACCGTAACGGGAAATAATATCAATCGAACGCAGTGATCGAGTCAGCGTCATGCCCATCCGTCTCAGCAATTCATCGCCCCATTGATGACCAAAATTGTCATTATACAGCTTAAAATCATCGATATCGAAAAGTAAAAGACCCAAACCACGGTGATAACGTACAGCTCGCTGTATTTCCTCCGACAGTCGTTTGACGAAATAGCGGTGATTATAAAGACGCGTCAAACTGTCGGTATAGGACATTTCCTCCAGCCGTTCAAATTCCAGGGCATTGATCATGGCCCGACGGCCGACTCTTTCAAAGCGGGAAAGCAAACGAGTTTCAGAGCCGCTTTTCTCATCTCGCCCGGCCCATAGAAGCATTCCCGGCTCGCCTTCGGTCAGAGAAAAAGACGTCAGTTTGTTGAGGCCGTATTTGTGCAATCGGTTGTTTAGACCATCCTGATTGGGAACGTCAACCGCATTGTCTAAGGGGTTTCCCTGCCGACCTTGTAGTTCTCCGAAAATCTGTTCATACTCATCGCCGTTGAAAAAGAAGTCTTCACCTCCAAAACCGAGGGCATATTTGAAGCCATCCTCCCGAGTCGAGGTTTTCGGGGACATAAACACCAACCTCTTAGCCTGCAAACCCACTTTAATTCGATCGAAGAGGTTGGTCAGCAGTTCGTCAACATTGCGATGGGCAAATATCTCAATCAGATGCCCGGGGTACTCCTCCACTTCCCGCCCCGGCCTGTTTTTGGTAGTTCCGGTTTCATCTGGCTCGGATAGTTCGGCCGGTTTCGAATCCGGTAAATTGAGAGCCGATTCGAGTCTTTTGATCTGATATGCTGCGGCCAGATTCTGATTCAAAAACATAAGCAGGGTTTTGATTAAGGGATGGTCGACCGGCAGATGAGTACTAATAAAATAGACGCCGAAAATATTATTCATCCAGAATATCGGGAAGACGATATTGAATCGTTCCTGTTCCAACAGTTCATTCAATTCATTGCCAAGCAGTCCGGCAAGCGCGGAGGGCCGCCTAACCAGTTTCTCGGCCGTCAATTCCCTGATCAATGGATTGGATAGTTTGATCCGGTACTTGCCGCGTTTGATATTCTTTAGACCATAGACATAATTCATTTCCATAAAGCGGCGCTGTTTGCGAAAAAAGAGAATTCGGTCGGCCCCGAGATCGTCGGTAAGGATTTCCGATATTTGGCCGGCCACTTTCTGGATTTTCCCCTCGGTGCGATTAGTCAGCAGATTCTTCTGAAGTTTCCCTAGAATTTTCTCCAGATCGGAAAGCGGGCGAATTTGGCGGATTTGCCGCTGCCTGAAAACCAACAGAGCAATTAGCATCACAACCAATATGGATAATATTATGTTTAAATATAAACCCACCGCGATCCCCTCAACGAATCATATCCAATTTCGTAATATAATACGGCTAAACCCGTAAGTTCTTACTGTAGAATAACAGACAAGTAGAATTTGTCAATATAAATATTTATTGTAACCTTGCGTCTTTTATTAATTGGAAGCGTAACGGGACCCGATTATTTGCTGCTTTTATGATCCGGGGAGCCGTCCACAGTCATCGAGTCGATTGTATTTGGAGGTATTTCCATTGATGAATCAGTTTGGTTGGAATCGTTTTTATCGTCGTCATTGTCAATGGGGAAGTTTTGCAGAATAACCATTGTAATATCGTCATGCTGATCCTGACTGCCGATGAAACGGGCGATATCGGTTTCGATGAGATTGGCCAAGTGCCCGGCGGAGGAGCCTTCATTTTCCTCTAAAATACCAATGATATTATCAGTGCCATAGGCATTTTTTCCACTACCTCGTCCTTCAGTGACTCCATCCGTGTACAGTAGCAAATAGTCGTTCTCCTCCAATGTGATTTCGCCGGATTCCATGGAGGCGGCAAATTCTTCCCGGTCAGCTTTGATTCCCACCGGCATGCCGGCGGCGTTAATAAAAGCAGCTTCTTTCTCACGGCTATTGTAATGAATTAATGGATTATGTCCGGCCGAGGCGAAATTGATACGTCCGGTTTTGGTGTCGATAATGGCCAGTAGAATAGTAACAAACATGCCCCGCTTAATATCGCCGGCTACGAAATCATTTAGATTGATAAGGATATCGCGAGCCGATCTATTACCTCGTGCTTCCAGTCGCAAAGCCGTTCTGACCATCGACATTACCAGCGACCCGGGCACACCCTTGCCGGAGACATCGGCCACTACCACTCCCAAAGTATTATCGTCGATAATAAGAAAATCGAACAGGTCGCCGCCGACCATGCGCGCCGCCTTGTAGATGGTTCCGATATTGAATCCGGGAACGGTCGGGTGATGAGAAGGGATAAGCGCCTTCTGAATGTTTTCGGCCATCTGCATTTCTTTATGAAGAATTTCGCGCTCGATTATATTCTTGCTGTCACGGCGGATGCGCATAATCAACTCGTTGAGGGCCTTCGAGATTTCATAGAACTCGCCGGCCCCGGTCAGCGGCAGTTGGCTGTCCAGGTCACCTTCCGAAAAGCGACGCACACGGCTGACGATGCGTCCAATCGGCCGGACAAAGAAGAACGACAGCAGGTAAATCCCGGTAATCCCAATAAGCAAGCCAACGCCGGTGATATATATTATGATCTGGCGCGTCCGCATTAATTCGGCTTCCATGACTGTAGCAGAATATTCCATGATAACCGAGCCCATATCCGTCCCGCCATAATTGATTCTTTGAAAAATGGCCGGATAATCGTTTTCCCTAGCAACCAGTGTAGTCGAACCGGATCGTACAAATCGATCCAAATTCCGGGAATCGTATTGTGTATGCAGGCGACTGGGACCCCTTGAATCGGCCAGAATTTCGCCTTCTTCATCGACAATGACGATTGAAAGCAAGATATCATTGGCCCGTTCATAAGAGACAACAAGTTCATCGAATTCCACATCGGAACGACGGTTAATAATATGGCCGTAGGCCTGGGAGGCAATAGTGTTACAGAGGGCTGTTACGGTTTTGTCCAAACGCGAACGGATATATTTGGTCGATTTGGTATTGATATAATAATAGGCACCGGCCACCAGAATAAGAATAATCAGAAGAGTACAAGCCGAAAACTTGACCCGCAAAGATACGCCGCCGCTCCATTGAAATTCCTGAGCGCCTTTCTCGGTTATAAACCGAGTCATACGCAGTTCATTCTCGCCCTCAAAGGAAAAATACTCAACCCGGTCCATCACCTTGTTGATCAGGTAAAAACCCAAACCGCCCTTGCGACCGGTACTGACCATTTTTTTCAAATCGAGCTTGGATTTATCCGGAGGTTGAAACGATTTGCCGCTATCATAAAGGGAAAAGATAATGGAATGTTTGTACATGGCCACTTTGAGACGAATCTCGCCGTCGCCCAGGAGATAGGCGTGCCTGATTATATTAGTAGCGCCCTCTTCCAACGCCAAAACGATATTGTTGATATCCTTGGCCGGAAGATTGGCTTCACGGCAGATTTCCTCAACCGTCTTACGCAAACCGGCCAGTTGACTTTCCTGGGCCGGAAATACGGCCACCGTTTCTCTTATCGGTCTCCGTAACATTCTGATATCAATCTACTATAAAGCAGCGACCAGCAATAATAAAAAATACGAAATCCGGCCCTAAGGCCGATCTTCGTGACTCTTGACAATTACGTTGTTGCTCAAAAACCGTTAACGCAGTATTGCTTGCAGACTGTTTATTTTTTCAAGCGCAGTCTTGCCTGTTCAATATTTTCAATCGTATTCTTATTGTTGGGATAAGCTTCCAATACTATCTCCCAGAATTGAATGGCCTTTTCGTACTCTCCCCCGCGGAACGCTTCCAGACCATTGAGATAAATCTGCCAGATGCGGTTATCCTTCTGCAAATCCTCCAGAGTGGTCGATTTCTTGATCTTTTCCGAAATCCGGGTCATATATTCAGAGGCCGTGCGGTTGCCCGGATCAAGGTCGAGCACCGATTGCAGTTCTCGCTGAGAGGAGAAGTATTTGCCCAGATTGAAGTATTCCAGAGCCAGACTGAGATGCTGAGCCATATCGAGACGGATTTCTGACCGCCGTGATCCAAGTCGTGCCTGCTCGTTGTCCGGATCATACATCAAGACCATATTATAGCCGTCATAGGCAATAATATAATCACCCAGGCTATAGGCGCTTTCGGCCTTGGCCAATCCGGTCCAAATTTCCTTTTCGATGGCGGCCGCTATTTCGAGATCGAGGTTTTCAAGTGTGGCCGACCCAGATTGATATCGGCCGGCGGCCGAGGCCATATTGTGTGCACCGATCAGATCGCCTTCAACAAATAACTCTCTTGCCCGTTTTTCAAAATCCAAAGACAAATCGACCAAACCGCTATCCACCATAACCAGAGTCGGTTGCGGAGCCATTTTAGCCAGGGCTTCCTTGATAGACTCAATCCGGGAATGGACGTAAGCATTGTTCACGGCGAATGCATCGGCGCGATAATAGGCGACAAGGGCTGAATCAAGTTTATTATCGGCATGGAAGCGGTCAGCCTTTTCGATTTCGGCCACATACGCGTCACGCCGGTCACGATCGACAAAGGATTGCCCGCTGGCCAAATCAGCATCTGTTTGGCGGGCATCCTTTTCATTCCGGGTCAGGCCGAAATTGAAAGTCAGAGAGAATCGATGGCTGTCACTCAAGCGATCAAGGAACTTCAGAGCATAATCAAAAGTAAGTTCCTGATAGCGCAATCCCAGCCCAAGGGTTACGTTGTCGCGGTCATAGCCGCCACGAAGGATCAGCCCGGCCGAATGCGCTGCTTCAAAGCCCGCATGTACTTTGAGTGAACGGTTTTCCGGTTTGTCCAGATCAAGTGCAATTGCTCCGGAAAGAGGAGAACTCGACGGCTTAATCAAATAGGCCAGACCGGTCTTGAAAGTAAACGGCGTCCGTTCTCGATTTTCGGCCAGCTTTAATCGGGCGCCGATCAGATCTTGCAGTAGTATTCCGGCTCGCAGATTGCGCGTGATTTTGGCCCGAGCGGCAATATCGAGACCAAAACCATAGGCTGAATAATTATCAATGGATTGATGGGCCAGCTTAAGAGACATACCGGTTGATAAACGGGAATCGATAACGCGGCCATAGGACAGCAATAACTGCATTTGCGAGGCATTAAAGCGACCCAAATCGGTAACCTGATCTCGGCGGCCGATATCATCAATACCGATTCGCATTCCGGCAATGCCAAAACCATGCCGGGCGTTCAGCGGATAAGCGTAGGATACATAATCGTAGATGGTTTCCTCGAACAGAATCGAATGCAAAAGCGAAATCTGCTGAGACTGGAAATGCGGTAAAGCGGACGGGTTGTAATATATGGCCGAGGCGTCATCGGACAAGGCCACAAAAGCATTACCCATTCCCATCGCCCTCGCGCCGGCGCCATGATTGAACACCGATTCGACACCGCCATCATCGCTTGCCCAAACGGAAGCCGACATCCAAACGACCAAAATAATTAAAACAAGCCGTCTCATTTGACCACCGCCATCTTGATTTTGGCTTTCAGGTCACCGGCGGCAACTTCGATAATGGCAATATAAACACCATTTAAGACAATCTCGCCACTGCCGTTGCGGCCGTCCCAGAACACCTGATCGTTGGGACCAGCCCGCCCCCCATTACTTTCCGCGTCGAAATGCATATGCCGTACTTTTTCACCAGTAGCGGTATAAATGTGAATATTGACATCGGAAGCCGAAGGCAGGAAATATTTAAACTCAGTCGCGGCATCATCCGGATTAAACGGATTGGGATAATTTTTAAACGATTCACCAAGATTCTCAGCAATTATGGCCTGCGGCAGACTGATATCGAAAACCCGATCAAAAAGACCGAAAACTGGAGCCGCCTGACCAATTCGCGGGCCACCCAAAATCTCGGCTTTAATCATATCCCCTTCGAGCCGCAGGTTGAAATACTCCAATGAAGCCTCAGGGAGCGTCGTCAGATATAGTTGAAGGTTGAGACGTTCGCCAGGGAATATCACTTGTTCGTCGAAACTGAAAACCAGATCGCCGTTGATCAATACTGAACTGGAAACTACCGTGCCATTGATAAAGAAATTTGTTCCGGGAGCAGAAATCGTTTTGCCGGCATCCAAAACGTTTCCATCACGGTCAATTGTCTGCATCCGTATCGAACGCAAACCAATATCAGCCCGACTGTCATTTGTTATATTGTCCAGCGAAAGGGTCAACAGATGACTGGTTACACCACGCTGCAGAGGTTTGGTGTCGAAAGAATCGGCCTGAACCAGAAGTTTGATAACCGCCGCCCTGACCATGAAGGCAATCGTCATCGGTTCGCCCGGAGTCTCAATCGGGTCGCCGGTATTCCGATCAACAGGCTTCTCTCCCCAGGAAACGGTAAATTCCGACACTATTTCATAGGAAGGCGCCGTCAGTTGCCATAAAACTAACGCTTCCAGCGGTTTTTCCGAGGGGAATTCGAGACCGAAATCATCACTGCCGCTGTAGTTTAATATTACTGTTCCACCCTCTATTTTAGACATATCCAGATCGGCGAACGAAGCAACGATCTCAAACTTTTCGCCGAAATCGATATGAGGTATGGCTCCCGGAATGCCAATTACCTGAGGCGTAATCTGCACCTGCGGAGGTTCGACGATGACTGCCACCGCTTTGTCGTCCATCGGCGGTAATATTTCAATATCCATCGCCGGACTTATCGCTACGGAAAACAATTCGGCCGGATTAGGTATGCTGTCGGCGGTGACGGTAGGATTGATTAACACCGTGTCATAAGGGCCGATATTTTGCATCATACTCAAAAGCGCGCCGTCGTTGGGAATTGTGTTACCATCAGACGTAAAGAAGACAGCTATCGGTCCGGCGATCTCTGCTGAAGAGCGGTTAACAATGCGGGCTATCAATCCAAACGATTGCCCGATATTGACAAACGGAGCATTGGGAGCATCCATCTCCAGCGACATTACCTGCAGGGCAGGCATATCTTCGACGATCAGATCAAGATCAAAATCCAAAACCGCATCGACCGCCAAGACTCCGGCTTCCTCGCCAACCAAATGCAACTGTGCCGTGATCGGCTCGCCGATCCAGCTTTCTGGGAATGACAGAGGCATTGTTGTCAACAGATTGGCGCCATCAGACAGATCATAAACATCCTCGGCCAACCGCGCCATGCTCGATATTCCCGCAGCCGTCAAGGTCAGAGTTGTCGCTGGGCCATTAAGCTCGACTGAGGCGAGACCGGTTAAATCAAGATTGAAGCTCAAGGGCACTTCGGCTCCTGCAGGAACCTGTTTGGGATGAACGGATACAGGATCGACACCGTAGATCGCCCGGGGGACTATATCCACCGCTTGATCCAAATGAAGGTCGCGTCTATATGCCAAGTAGCGATTTTCGGGAGTATAGCTGTATAGCGTTACTCTGGCCGTAATGCCATAGGTTGTCAAAAGCAAATCTGAGTGAAACTGATTGAGAATCGGAAGTTCCAGATATGATGGCCAATGTCCAAAACTGACGCTATTACTGCCAAAATAAAATTCTCTCTTGCAGTCATCCTGCTCACAAATATATAAACCGATTTTGAGATTGCCGGGGATATCGATAATATTGGGATTGGTAACTCCAATCAGGCTCGGTATGGGACTTTCATAATCGACGGCAAACCCAATCTCAGGTAGCTGCAAGGCATCAAAGCTGAGTTCTTCAAACGGAATTACCGTGATCTGGCTTTCATATTTCCATCTGGCAATGAATGAGTTCCCATCAATATCATAAGTTGCCTCAATCACGAATTCATATTCGTAGTTCTCCCCGGGCGAAACCGTGGCTTCCTGTTCGATGGCAAAATAGCAGCCCCCAACCGAAAAGGCATCGAGGATGCAATTCCTGGCGATTATAACCGATCCATTCACTTCGGGTGAAACAAAACCGGCATAGTAATTAACAGTTTCCGGCGTTTGGTTCCCCGGATTGCCGAGGGCACCACGAGCGCTAAACATCCAGTTGGCGGGGACATTTAAGGGAATTTCGCCTCGATCATCAAAAACGGCCGCGATGCCGTTGAAATATATCGTCCGTGATGCAACTTCAATGTCATCGATTGTGCCAACCCGAACCAATACCGGACCGGGATCGCCATCATAGGTATAGGTGGATAAATCAGCCATACCGTTTATGAATTGATCGGGAGCGATTTCGCCGGGAATAATTTGGCCGTTGATACCGTCATCGATTATCAGAACATCGCCGGTTTCATTGTAATCAGATTTGAGGTTTCGGAATTTGTCGAAAACCGTCAGTCCGGCGATTCCCCGGAAAGGATTGCCCAGAAATTGAGTTTCATCCAGATCCAATTCATACTGAGCGGCCGGACCGGGTTGAACTTTGATTTCCAGTTCGGTCAAAACTTTAAGCGAACCGGTTACCATCAGCGTATCGATCCCGGCGGCAACCAAAACCGCCTGGCCGCTTCCGAAACCATCAATCAGTATAATATCCTGAAGAAGCGCATAGGTCCCGTCGGGAGCCACTCTCCCCCCGCTTACAAACAACGAATCATCAACCGGATTGCCATAGTTATCCCGTCCGTTTTCGACGGTGATATAGAAAGGGATTCCGGCGCGCACAGTATCGGGGGATTCGAGATCAAATTCGGCGAGCCACGAGGGATAAATATATATATTGTCATTGACGGCCGAAAAGCCGCCGTCGGTAACCGTCAGCTCTTGCTGTCCCGCGGTTTTAAGAACAAACTGTTGACCAGAAAAGACTTTTCTCCCCTGATCTTCCGGCGTAAACTGGTAAGGATTTTCATCATCATGGAGTACCTCCGCTTGATGATCGTCGGTATCAAACCAGACGGCTCCGGTATAGTCACTCGCCCGATTGCCGAATTGGTCGGTGATTTCAACCTCGATATCCTTATCCAAGCCGTTGCCGGCCACTGCCGATTGCTCGTCCTGAGAAATCGTAATCATTGCCGCCGATCCGGGAGAAACGCTGATCAATCCGGATTCTGCGGTTAAATTGCCGCCCTGAGCCTTAACCCGGCCGACACCAACGGTTGTCGCCTGCAAGAACGAATCATAGAGGACGCCAATAGGATCAAGTTCATCGGATATGCTCCAGATGACATCGGCGTTACTGGTTGGGTTGCCGAAACGGTCAACTCCTACAGCGGTGAAAGCCACTCCCTCCCCTGCAGATAGAAACAGGTCTTGATCAGGGATAACTCGTAGAGAAACCGGCTCATCGGGAACAATGGAGAAATAATCGCTGTGATTCGGTCCGGCAAGAGTCTGGCCGAAGAAATTGTCAACGCTGACCACGGCCCGAAAATCTCCGGCCGTCGTTGAATTAGTAATTCCATGGAGAGTTATATAAACATAAAACAGGTCGCGAGGTCCCGTCAAAGCATCGCTGAAGCGGATTACTATTGATTCGGAATAGACGTATATCCAGGATATTTCGGGATCGTCGTCTTCGTCGGTATCGCGATAGGAAACGGAAGTGATCGTGGTAACATCGAATTCCGGCGGGAGAGTAATAACGACCTGACGGCCACGAAGAAGGCCAAACGGATAGCACTCGGACACGGGGAGCTTAAATCCGATCTGATGATCGGCGATGCTCCCGGCGATATTGTCTGAAACGGTATCGGTAACCTGCACCAATTCCAGTGGCAAATGAAGACAATTCGTTACCAATGGTTGATCGGTCTTGGATTGATATGGTTGATCAAAAACAGTTATCCCGTAATTCGATGCGGCCAGTTGACCACAAAATAGAAACAGAACAACCACTATATTTTGATAAAACCATAGCTTGCGCATATTGTTACCTAAGTCCAAAGCGTGCTCATATAACAGCAAAAGATATGCCCCAGTAGTGGCTGAGCCATATCTTTGTCAAGTTTTCAGGATAGAATATATGACTATACACATAAAACTCTGACGGCGCCATATAAACCATTGTCTTTCAGTTTATTGAGAATGTCTTAGGCGAAAGTTTCCTGCGGAGAAAAAGAAATGAATTAAAATCGTTTTCCGAAGTAAATATTCGTATGCATTTGAATGCACCAAATAGGCAATTCATAGCTAAAAGACATACGGAAAATGCAGTAAAATCAAGAGCTAATCAGGTCTATAGAGATACTTGCAACTTACGTTCCGTCTTTGAAAATAGTATAAACAAATAATTCATAAACTTACTATAAGCTTAGGCCCGTCAACATCTTGGCAGCCATCACCGTATTATACATCAACATCGCAATAGTCATCGGGCCAACACCACCAGGAACGGGAGTTATAAGTGAAGCCTTAATAACGCAATCGTCAAAATCGACATCCCCATAGATTCGATACCCCTTCTCTGCCGCCGGGTCTTCAACCCGGTTGACGCCCACGTCAATTATCACCGCGCCTTCTTTAATCATATCGCCGGTCAAGAATCGATCCCGCCCAATAGCGGCGACAATGATGTCGGCCTGCCTGGTTTCGGCCGGTATATCGGTCGTTCCAGTGTGGCAGACGGTCACAGTGGCGTTACATCCATCCCATTTTTGCATCAAAATGGCGGCCAGCGGTTTTCCGACAATATTACCGCGCCCGAGAATCACGACCTTTTTTCCTTCGGGATCAACGCCGGAATCATTGAGCAAGCGGATAATACCATAAGGAGTACATGATAAAAAAATCGGTGAACCGAGGAGCATATGGCCAATATTGACGGGATGGAAACCATCGACATCCTTGAGTGGATCGACATTGAGGACAGCGCCGAGTTCATCGAGATGATCCGGTAGTGGGGACTGGATTAAAATCCCATGAATATCGGAACGCTCATTAAGCTCTCCGATCAAAGTGTGCAGTTCCTCTTCGGTGGTTTCAGCCGGTCGCTTGATAACTTCGCTGTAAATACCAAGCTTCTTGCAAGCCCGGGATTTGCTTTTAACATAAATATGCGACGCCGGATCATCGCCGATTAAAACTGCCGCCAGACCCGGGGTTATATTAATGGCTTTAAGGGCCGCAATATCTTCTTTAAGTTCAACTTTAACTTCTTTAGCTATCGCCTTGCCGTCAATCAACTTCCCCTGCTTCGACATCATCTTCCTCCGGGTCTTTAAGGGGCATAGTCAAATCAATGCCCATACAAAATCTTTCTATCGAAACACCGCGGCCTTCGTCGTCGGGATCAACCTCGAGTACTACTCCTGATATGCGAATATCGTTTTCGGCCACTGTCAAACGTTTCGGCATACCCGACATAAAACGGCCCAGAGCCGGCCCTTTTTTCATTCCCAGTATTGAGTCATACGGTCCGGTCATGCCGACGTCGGTAATATAGAGTGTCCCTCTTTCGGAGACGCGTTCGTCGGCTGTCTGGACATGAGTATGAGTCCCGACCACGGCGGAAACGCGGCCATCGAGATAATGGGCCAGAGCCTGTTTTTCGGAGGTCGCTTCGGCGTGCATGTCTATGACGACAATACTCACTTTTTCATCGAGCCTTTTCAGGATTCGATCGACGGTTCTGAAGGGGCAGTCAATGTCATTCATGAAAGTTCGCCCCATCAACGAAACTACGGCAATCTTATGAGCGCCGATATCGCTGACGTACACGCCCGAACCGGGAGCTCCGATCGGGTAATTGGCCGGTCGCAGCAATCGTGGTTCCTGATCGATATATTCCTGAATATCCATGCGATCCCAGATATGATTGCCGGAAGTCTGGCAATGGACGCCATAGGCGAAAACCTTACGAGCCATCTCGGGAGTTATGCCGAATCCTCCCGCTGCATTTTCGGAATTGGCGATAACAAACTCAGCCTTGTGTTTATACTGCAGGCGGCGGGTCATCTGGGACAGAATGTGGCGGCCCGGTTTGCCAACCACATCGGCAATAAATATGATTTTATAATTGCCCATTATTTGGCATACTCCACTGTCCGGATTTCGCGTATGACAGTAATTTTAATCTGGCCGGGGTATTCCATCTCGCCTTCAATTTTCTGGGCGATATCGGAAGCCAGAACAGACGAAGCCAGATCATCCATTTGATCGCATTCGACGATTACCCTAACTTCGCGTCCAGCCTGAATGGCGTAGGCCTTGGCCACGCCTTTGAAACTGTCGGCTAGTTCTTCCAGTTTTTCCAAACGCTTGATATAGCTTTCCAGCGGTTCGCGGCGAGCACCGGGGCGTGATCCGGAGATGGCGTCGGCTGCCTGAATCAAAACCGGATAGGCCGATTCTATCGGCACGTCGCCATGATGTGATTCGACAGCATTTACTACAATCGGGTTTTCATTGAATTTGCGCAGCAACTTGGCCCCGATCTGAGTATGCGTCCCCTCGGTATCACGATCAATGGCCTTGCCTATGTCATGCAGTAATCCGGAGCGTTTGGCAAGAATTGGATCAAGTTCCAGCTCAGCGGCCATCATCCCGGCCAACACGGCCACCTCGCAAGAATGGAATAGCACGTTCTGGCCGTAGCTGGATCGATACTTCAGTTTGCCCAGCAGTTTGATTACTTCCAGATGCAGACTATGAATCCCGATGTCAAAAGCCGCCTGTTCGCCGGCCTCGCGAATGATTACATCCATATCCTTTTCTGCCTTGGTCACAACTTCCTCGATCCGGGTGGGATGAATTCGGCCGTCAGCCACCAGTTTTTCAAGAGCCATTCGAGCGACTTCCCGGCGGATCGGATCATAGCCGGACAAAATCACCGCTTCGGGCGTATCATCAACAATTACGTCGATACCGGTAGCCGTTTCGAAAGAACGGATATTGCGACCCTCTCTCCCGATAATACGGCCTTTCATTTCATCATTGGGCAGGTTGACCACGGAAACGGTCGATTCGACGGTATTATCCGCCGCGCAGCGCTGAATGGCCTGGACAATAATCTCCTTGGCCTCTTTCTCGGCCTCTTGTTCAGCCTTCTCTTTGATCTCCTTGGCCAATGCCGCCGCCTCGATCTTGGCCCTGTTGGTCATGTTTTCAATCAGGATGCGTTTGGCTTCTTCGGCGGTAATTCCAGAAATCCGTTCCAATTGAATATTGTGATCGGTAATCAACTTGTCCAGTTCAGTTTCCCGCGTTTCAATTCCCTTGATTCTGGCGCTAACGGTTTTCTCATTGTCATGCAGTTTCTGTTCGCGACTGGAGTGCGCCTCAAGTTTTTGATTCAGATCGCGCTCCTTGTCAACGATCCTGCGTTCGATCTTGTTGAACTCGTTTCTCTTGTTCTGGACTTCGCGTTCAAGACCGGCTTTGGCTTTATATTTTTCGTCTTTGGCTTCGAGGATTGCTTCTTTTGTACGCATGTTGGCGTCTTTTTCAGCATCGGCAATTATCTTACGAGCCGCTTCTTCGGCATTGGCCAGTTTGCGTTCACCGATGCGACGCGATAGATACCATGCCAGCGAGGAGGAAACGATCACAGCCAAGGCGGTAATCAAAACGATTAATAGCGTTGTTTCCATGGTGTGCTCCTTTTCGCGGAGAACAATCTATGTATTTATTGGAGAGAGAGGTGTACAAAACTGAACATGAAGAACCAAAGGAAAACCGATTCTTCAAGGCCGGGAATTACTCGTCTGCGTTGGGCAATTTTTCGTCCAGCATGGAAATGATATCGTTGGCGCGCTTTTCTACCGATGAAATATCCGTACCTGCTTTCTGTCGCTCGCGGAATAACTCATCGGTGATGTTTAAGGCAGCCAATATCGCCACTCGCCCCGGAGACTTATTGGGAACATTTTCGGCAATATCCCGCATCTTGCGGTCCAAATACTCAGCCACCTGGCGAATGTATTCCACATCACCTTCCGAGCGAATAGGATATTCCTCGCCATATATATTTACGCGGACTTTATTCTTCGACGATTCCATTTCAAATGCCGGCCCAACAGCCCGACTCCTATCTATTTAATAACTCCCTCTCTATCAACAACTTATATTGTAAACATATTTACCTGACGTTGTCAAGTAAAATCTAAGAGAGATCTTTGTCGTAGTTGTCAATCTTTGTCAGCAGTCTCTCCACTTTATCTTTGACTTTTTCCGAGACCTTGGAGGCTTTTTGCTCCATTTCGGTCAGGGACTGCAGCTTACTCTGCAGTTCCTCTTTCAACTGAACCTTTTGCTGTTTCAATTCAGTATTTTCATTCTCGAGTTGTCCATTTTTCCGGGTCAACTCTTCTATGTGAGCCACAGCCTTGTTAATTCGCTCTTCAAGACGGGCAAAAGCATCGCTATCCATAATATTACTCCCGCAATCGGGCTTCAAATTTCCCCTTTATGTGATCGATGATCCGATTATGAACCTCATCGACCTCCTGCTCAGCAAGCGTTTTCTCCGATGAACGGTAACTCACCGAAAAAGCCAGTGACTTTTTTCCCTCGGGAACCGGATCCCCGGTAAACAGGTCAAAAACCTCCACTGATTCCATCAGCGGGCCCCCACTGACATTTATTTCCTCGAGTAATGCCGCGGCCGTCACGCTTTGGTCGACAATCACGGCTATATCCCGCGAAGAAGCAGGATATTTGGGCAAGGATTGAAAACGCTTCAGATCTTTCTGTAAATCTATAAATCCGCTCAGTTCCAGTTCAGCGGCAAAACAGTCCTGTTTGATATCGAAAACCCGGCCGACTCGTCGATCAACTCGACCGATATGACCGAGACAATGTTCCCCACAGACAATCTGATATGATTGTGAAGGATCATAACCCGGCATCGGGGCCGCAACTAACTGCGGCATATCGACCGACAGGCTATCTGCCAAAGCCGCCAGAATACCCTTGATTTCATAAAAGTCGCCCGGCACGGGTTTGGTCTTCCAATAAGTGCCTTCCGGTTTACCGGTCATGATAAGACCAAGATATTCCGGTTCACTCGATTCTTTGCCGTTTTGGCGATAAACCCGGCCAATCTCGAAAAGCTTGAAATCGATATTGCGATGACGGATATTGTTGCCGCCCGATGCCAAAAGAGAATAGAGCATACGCGAACGCATGACGCCAAACTCATCCGACAACGGGTTGAGCACTTTGATCGGATCAATGGTTGAATCGATCCGGGCCTGGCGCTCGGGGTGAGCAAAGCCGGTTCCCAGGGCTTCTTCAAAACCAAAGCCGGTCATTATTTTGCGCATATCATTTTTGATAGTATCGCGGCGGTGGATCGGTGAAAACAGGGGGCCGCCGTTTCTATGGCTGACTGGTATTTCGTCCAGACCATAAATGCGAGCGACTTCTTCAATCAGGTCAAATTCACGGGTGATATCAGGTCGGAAGGTTGGAAT
>JAAEQF010000057.1 GCA_024231695.1 FCB group bacterium | reverse complement strand
CCCCAAAACCCCAAAACCCCATGAGAGTGATAGTTTTGATTGAGATGGATTGTATAAATTATAATAATTATTGAGAGTGAAGGGGTAGGCAGGGCGCCAAAATTATATATTCTGATCACTAACTTGTTATCTAAATTATCTATAAAATTGCATTTAGAATGAAAGATCATGAGTAAAAAGCGCGTAAAGCATATAGTTGAACTTAACAGATTATCGTTACTTCACTCTAAAAGGGTGGCACGCTTAAAGACGCGGTTTTACACCTGATCTTACTCGCTTTGCATTTAGTCTAAATAGTTAAACATGCGCAGCTGGCCTAGGGATTTACAAGTTTGCTAAACCATCAGCCTCATTATGTTGGTGCTCATGATTTGTGAGTGCTTCACTCTTCGGCTTCCTTATCGGCATCGGCAGCATCCTTGGCATCCTTCTTCTCAGCTTCCTTGGCCTTCTTGGCGTCGTTCACCTTGGCGGTCTTGGCAGCTGCGGCATCAGCCTTTGTCTTGTCGGCGTCAGCCTTGGCCTTTGCTTTTGTTTATTCAGCTTTGTTCGTGGCTGCGGCCACCTTGGCCTTCTTGTCCTCCTCGATTTTCTTTAATTCTTTCTCGGCATCGGCGGCCTCCTTGTCAGCGGCCTTCTTGTCAGCGTCCGACTTCTTGGCATCAGCAGCGACACCGGCTTCAGCACCAGCGGCACCGGCACCAGCACCAGCCTTGGCAGCGACCTTGTTGGCACTAGCATCGGCATTGACCTTGGCATCAGCGGCGGCGGCTGCCTG
>JAAEQF010000056.1 GCA_024231695.1 FCB group bacterium | reverse complement strand
TTTTTGAGTTGAGAGAGGCCTAGGGCGCACTGCATATCGGTAATGCGATAATTGTAGCCCAGATCAACCATTTCATAATACCATGACCCCTGCTGTTCCCGTTGTCTGAAATCCGTATCAATTCCATGATTACGAAAACGACGCATACGCCCGGCAAACTTTGGATCGTTCGTGGTGATCATCCCTCCCTCACCGGTTGTGATGTGCTTGACAGGATGAAAACTGAAAACCGTCATGTCTGCCAGGGAACCGACCCGGTGCCCCTTATACACAGCCCCCAGGGCATGACAGCCATCTGCAATGAGAGACAATCCATGGCTGTTAGCGATATCTCTCAGACTATCATAATCGCAGGGCTGTCCGGCATAATCTACCGCGATGATGGCCCGTGTACGTTTGGTTATCTTTTTCTCAACCGCGACAGGGTCAATAAGCAACGTATCCGGTTGCACATCGGCAAATACAGGCGTTCCTCCAAGGAAAACAACGCAATTTGCAGTGGCCGCAAAGGTCATGGGCGGGAGGATGACTTCGTCTCCCGGTCCGATCCCCAAAGCATACATGGCGCAATGCAGTGCGGCGGTCCCGCTCGATACAGCCACTCCGTATTCAGCGCCCACATAATCGGCGAGGGCGTGTTCGAATGCATCGACTTTTGGACCCGTCGTCAGCCAATCGGAACGCAATACCTCAACGACGCTCTGAATATCCTCCTCATCTATCGATTGCCGGCCGTAGGGAATCATAGGCTCCTGATCATATCTTTCAGTTCCTCAAGGCTGAGCCACATGGTATTTGTGCCGGAGTTGTATTCAAAATCCTCTCGAACAGGTTTGGATCCCT
>JAAEQF010000055.1 GCA_024231695.1 FCB group bacterium | reverse complement strand
CTCGCACGGGCAAACAAGGGCAAACGTCGCGACGCCCGACGACTCAGGCACTTGACGGAACGGCTGGTGGTACGCCCCGTCACCAGCGTCGTTTGCCCTTGCCACCCTGAGGTGCCACCCTGAGGAGGGGGGTCCGGCCGCGTCTCTCGGTCCGAAGTCAACGGGCAGCTCCGACGACTCCGAGACGATCCCCTTGACTTGAGAAGCATCGGGCACCAAAAGGCTAGTGGTCGCGGCGGTCTCGGCCTCCAGTGGCGCGACGAGATGGCGCGGCGCTTCGGGCTCCACTTCGAGCTCTACAACTGATTTGAGAAGCATCGGGCACCCAAAAGGGGCTCGCGGCCAGCCTCCCTGATTTGAGAAGCATCGGGCACCAAAAAGGGGCTCGCGGCCAGCCTCCCTGAGGTTTCGGAGTTGGACGTGCTCCGCGTCGGTCCCGGCCAAGGTCGACGCGGAGCCGAATGACCGGGCAGGGCTCGGTCGCAGAACGAAATCGCCCTCGCGGCG
>JAAEQF010000054.1 GCA_024231695.1 FCB group bacterium | reverse complement strand
TTCAAGGTGGCTGCGTTGGCGCTGGTCACCGACACCGCCGCTCCCGCCGTCACCGTATTCAAGGTCACGGTGGCGCCGTTCACGTTGATGTCAGATCCTGCCGTCAACACGTCGTCCTGGGTGTCGATGGCAGCCGCGCTGGTCAGGGACAAGTCCCCGGAAGTGGCCGTCACATTGGCGCTGGTGGTCAGGTTGCCGTCCGCAGAGATGTTCACATCATCCGCAGCCGTCACCACACCGCTGTTGCCAAAAGTGCCGCCCGCGTTCACTACCACGTCCGCACCCGCGTCCACCTGCTCCACTGCCACATCCGTGCCAGCATCGATGATCACCGAGTCGCCCGTGGATTGCACCTGGTCGATCATGCTCACCGATCCGCCCGCAATCAACGTAACATCACCACCCGTGGCCGTCACTGTGGGCAGGCCCGTGCTGGTTGTGATGTTCGTAGCAGCAACCACCGTGATGCCGCCTGCGTTGGAGAGCACCGGACGGAAGATATCCACGCCCGCCGTGGTGGACTCCACGTTCACTGTATCACCGGTCACCGAGCCGTCCAGGTTCACCGAACCCACGCCCGTCACCGATACCGCGTCGCCCGCTGTCACTGTTTCCAGATCAACCGCAGCGCCGCCGTTAATATTAATGTCTGATCCCGCCGTCAGCGTGTCGTCCAGAGTATTGATGGAACCCGCGCTGGTCAGGGAGAGATCACCGGAAGTGGCCGTCACATCCGCGCTCGTGGTGATGCTGCCGTCAGCCGAGATGCTCACGTCGTCAGCACCCGTCACCACACCGCTGTTGCCAAAGGTGCCGCCCGCGTTCACTAACACGTCCGTGCCCGCATCCACCTGCTCCACCGCCACGTTGCTGCCCGCCGTCAGGATCACGGCTGCGCCCGTGGACTGGATCTGGTCGATGAGGGTGATGGAACCGCCCGCCGTCAGCGTGGCGTCGCCGCCCGTGGCCGTCAGCACTGCGCTTGCGGCC
The DNA here is from genome assembly GCA_024231695.1 of FCB group bacterium. Classification (GTDB taxonomy): domain Bacteria; phylum Zixibacteria; class MSB-5A5; order GN15; family JAAZOE01; genus JAAEQF01. The sequence goes on along the minus strand of JAAEQF010000054.1, from coordinate 275 downwards.
GTGGTGGCTATATTGGTAGCTGCGATCAGCGTCAGAGCGCCGCCCGTGGAGTCTACCGTGTCCGCGATGTCCAGGCCAGCGCCTGTGGACTCAATGTTCACTGTGGCGCCGCTTACCGCGCCGTCCAGATCCACCGTGTTCACGCCTGTGACCGATACCGCGTTGGTCGCCGTCACTGCGTCCAGGCTCACACCCGAACCGCCGTTGATGTTGATGTCAGATCCCGCCGTCAGAGCATTGCCCGCCGTATCAATGGAACCTGCGCTGGTCAGACT
>JAAEQF010000053.1 GCA_024231695.1 FCB group bacterium | reverse complement strand
TTAATAATTATAAGATAAATAATATGAGTGGATTTAGTGCGACTGGAGGAATTGAGAAGACCAACTTCTTCGACAAGATGGTTTAGGACCCCATCAACTGGAGAAAGAAGAAGGGAGCCAAGCACGAATTCGGCATCGACGTCGAGAAGATTACCCCTGATGCGAACGAAATTCGTCTGCTTGGTAACCGTCACCGCGACTGCAAATACTTCTCCATCGGTGTGGACGTTTGCCACATGCAAATGCTGAAGAATGGAGCTGACAACTTCTTGGCTTGCAAGAAACCCATCGACGGAATGTGGCGTTGCTACACTGAAGAGAAGTATGGCATGTCAATTAGAGACGCCCCCGAGTACACCAAACCTTACGAGGCCAAGTTCTATGACTGTCTCTTCAGAGATGCCAGCGGAATGGACGTCTGCATGAGTCATTTTGGCAACATGGTGCGCGCCATTCACAGGAGCGGCGAGAGCGAACTCAACACTAACTTCTGAAACAAAACAGACCAAAAGAAATTGTGCAAACTAATTTCTCTATTTAAACAAAAGTTTGTTTAACATTCAATAACATGGGGTTTTGGGGTTTTGGGG
>JAAEQF010000052.1 GCA_024231695.1 FCB group bacterium | reverse complement strand
TCCCAGGACGGCCCGCCCAGACTGGTCAGTGAAGGTGTCGCATCTTTACCGGCATATTTGGAAACGCGGTTAAATTCCTCAATCGGAACAAAAAGTTTGTCGCCGTCCTTATAGAAAAGTAGCAGACAATCGCGGGTGCGGCCATCCACAGTAATGGATTCCAACCGGGAGAAACGGGCTAACCCATAGTCGGCATGGACGACGATATCGCCCGGATTGAGATTGGTGTAGGATGTAAGGGCGACGCCTTCACGGTAGCGGCGGCGTTTGATGCGCCGGAAACGGCGAGAGAAGATTTGATGATCAGTCAGCAGGGCGATTTTTAAATGATCGGAAACAAAACCGGAATGAATATGAAAAACTTCGACCGCAACCTGTATATCCTTTTCGACAAGGATGTCTCCTAGCCGAGACGCCTGTCCCTTGTTATCGCAGGTGACAAATGTCCGATATTTTTTGAAATTGAATTCGGAAACCAATTCTGAAAGATAATCGAGGCGGCTGCCGACGGCCGGATGTTCCTTACAGCCAAAATCGATCAGATCTTGGCGCTGGGATCGAAAGGGCAGGATGTCGAGGGTAATACCGGAGGATAGCCGCTCGTATTGACTATCGGGGTCGAAATAATATTTTTCCATTTCCGGTGGCGAAACAAACCGTTCAATCGCCCGCGCATAGAGGGCCTTGCCGTTCTCGAACTGCTCGCCCATCTCATCATGCAAACTCTTGCCGCCATCCAAAACAACTATGTCCTGCGGCGACAGATAATCAAGGAGTGACCCCTGGGGAATACCGAATTTGATCGCCAGCCATTCGAGTCCCGGAAGGTTCGGTTCGGAAATAAAACGGGCGCGCACCAGATCGGCATCGACCTGATGCAGTTTTTCGAGATGATTTTCAATGGTTTCGGATCGGATAGGGATTTCCCGCCGGGGCAGAAGTTGAATGCTATCGCAGCGTTCGACAGTCCGTTGCGTACGGACATCAAAATGGCGCAAAGATTCGATTTCATCGCCAAAAAATTCGGCTCGCACCGGATACTCGGCGGCAGGCGAGAAAAAATCGATCAGCCCACCGCGGACGGCAAAATCACCAACCTCCTCGACGGCTACAACCCGACTGAAACCGATCTTGACTAATCGCGCCGCCAGATTTTCGGGTTCAATTTCCTGACCAACAGCCAATAACAACGATTCGGCCAGAAAAATCTCACGGTCCATAGTCGGTTCGATGACCGCCTGCACCGGCACTACGACAATGCTTTTTTGGGGCGAACAAAGAGCGGACAACGTGGCCAGGCGACGGCCGGTTATCTCGCCCAAAGGCGACCGAAAGCGATATGGCTCTACTTGTCGGGCCGGGAAAAACTGAACAGCCTTCTCGCCAACTATATTGATAAGATCATCGGCCAGCCCCTGCCCCTCATCATGATTGGAAGTGACAAAGATAATGTTGCCATCGTAACGGTTCCAGAGTGAAGCCAGCAGAAAAGCAGCCGATCCGCCAGCCAACCCGGCCAGCGGCATAGTGGGTTCATGTCTTGTTCCGGTGTCATTCTCTTTGGGGGTGGCAAAGGCTCGGTCAATGAGCTGGCTCACCTTTCCAAACGGTGCCGATGAGGCAAAGGAGTTCAATATTGTCTTTTGCAGGAGCAGATCGGGCATGTCTTTTGTCTCTCCTCTACCAAATAAGGCGGCGGGTTGTCTAACGACAAAAGCCCCGACCGAAAATTCGGCGGGGGGTGTCGTTTTTATCATTATCGGTCTTCAATATACGATATTACAGCCTAAATGTGATAAATTTTCCTCAATCTTTGACGAAAATACGCTAATTGCAGAACGGTTTGCTCCCACATGCAATATCCGATTTAACAAAAGTTCGGGAGATAAAGCAAATCACGCATTCAACGATCAATCGACTCGTTCAGGATTAACCCACATGAAACGGGTCAGGCCCTCCTCGGAGCCGAGCCAGAGATAGTCACCCTCGACGATGATGGCGTTAATTTTAATCGAAAGCAAACCGTCGTCTTCAGAGAATTTACGAACGCGGCCGCTTTTCCGCTCAATCAACACAAGACCGTCTTCGACGGCGGCGGCGATATATTTGTGATTGGCCGCAGCAGCATAAACGCCACCAGGTTCGTCGATATAAGGCACCGGTTCGGCCGTTTCCGATTTCAGGTCAATTGAGGACAAACCCCAGGAAGAGGCAACATAGAGAATGTTTTGGTCGTCGAGGTTGATATCGCGGATTTCACTGCCCAGAATTCCTTCGGGATCTTTCAATCGGCCGATTTCGCTGTTGAGATAATTGATATAATAAGCGCCTTTGGATGTCCCAATAAAAAGAATTTCGCCGACATTTTTCAAGGTGGTGATAAACTTATCGCCCAGAATATTACTGCCCACCGTCCACAGTGAGTCTTTGGCCGAATTATAGAGAGCCAAACCACGAGCCGTGCCCACCCAAACCGTATCACCGTGTGCGGCCAGGGCGGTGGCCTGATTATCGGGCAAACCGTCGCCTTTCCGTAAGGTAAAGAACCGGTCTTCCCGGCGAGGTTTTATGGTCAGGCCATGTCGTCCGGCAAAATATATATTTTTATCGTTTCCGTCGATATCGTAAATCACTTCGGAATCAAAACCGTGCAGGAAACGGGGTTCGAAATATTCGAAATGCAAATCGGTGCGGTCATAGAGAGTAACGCCAAACCGGGCGTTGGGATAATCGACCACCGTTTCTCCGGCATTTCCGGCCAACCAGATGGAATCGCCATCCATATAAATAGCGTCGGTTCGCTTCTGAAGCAGGCCGTAGGAGATCATCTTTGCTTCAAGATCATTATTATCGGATTTAAGTGGGCCCAAACCCCAGGAACCGATAAAGAGCGTGCTGTATTGATCGTCAAGGATGGCCGTTACTTGCCATTCACGAAAACGATCATCGGAGATGAATCCTTGCGGATCGAAATTAAATCCGAAGGGCATGAACATATTCGGTAGAGGCGGCCGGGGTCGGGAATCCTGATAAAATTCATCGGGAAATTCGGTATCCAGAAACCAGCGTTCGAGCGCGCTTTCATAGGTATAAACGCCCTCTTCGGTCTCAACCGCAATCCAGGCATCATCAAAAGGAACGGCTATCCGCCTTATTTGGTGACCGGGTAAACCATCGGAAATGGTTATCGGATCGTACCACCTGTTCTCATATCGATGATAGCGTAGAATTCCCTCGGTGGTTCCGAAATAGGCTAATTCGGAACTGACAGCCAAACAGGTAATATGCGAAAAATCGGTCCAAGATACGGCCTGTCCGGGGATAATCTCACCCGAAGCGAAGGCACCGAAGGTTAATAAAACAAGACCGACGACCGCGCCTGATTTCATCGATTTGATTTTCGCGATGAATGAGGCCAATGGAAAAGAAGTTCGGTGACCGCCGCGGCCATGGTGATATACCCGGCCGGGATCGCCTTTTCGTCGATTGTAAATGCCGGATGATGCCAGGGTTTATCCGCTCCTATTTTCTTGTTGCCGACTCCCAGTCGAAACATGGCGCCCGGAGTTTGCTCCAGATAGCAGGCAAAATCCTCGCCGCCCAGAACTTCCGGTATATTATACACTTTTCCCGAAGGAAACACACGCCGAAAAGCCTGATCCACTGCCTTGTTCACCCGCGGATCGGATTTGAGTACCGGATAATCGGCCACCGAAATGACTTCCACCCGCGCACCGAAAGCCCGGCCAATATCGACGGCCGTCTTCCTTATCAGGCGGGGAAGTTTTTTGGATAGCGCCGGGTCGAGACTGCGCGCGGTACCTTCGATTACAGCTTCACCCGCAATAATGTTGCGCGTCCCGCCGGCCCGAATAGTGCCAAAGGTAATGACCGCCGCCTGTACAGGATCTACTTTGCGGGAAATTAGTTGCTGCAAAGCGGTGATAATCTCGGCGGCAATGGGGATAGTGTCGATGGTGTTATGCGGCAGGGCGGCATGGCCGGAAAGGCCGACTATTTTTAGATCGAAATCATAAACCGAGGCCATACTGGCGCCATCGCGCAAACCGATTGCACCGACCGGTAAAGTCGGATCGACATGCAAAGCCAGAATTGTGTCAACTTTGGGATTTTTCAAAACCCCGGCCTTGATCAATGGGCGGGCTCCCCCCGGCGGAATTTCCTCGGCCGGCTGGCAGATAAATTTTATTCGTCCGATCAGGTCGTCCTTGAACCGACACAACAGGCGAGCCGCGCCAACCAGAACGGCCATATGGACATCATGTCCGCAGGCATGCATGGACCCTTCGATTTTGGAAGCATAAGGCAAACCGGTTTTTTCGGTTATCGGCAGGGCGTCGATATCGGTACGCACGGCCACCACCGGGCCCGGGCGGCCGGTATCAAGTTCGGCCCACAGGCCAGTCGGAGTGTGCCGGTCGAAAATTTTCAGGCCCAGCTTTTGCAATTCTTTTTTTAGCTGAGCCGTTGTCCGTTTTTCAAGGTTGCCGATTTCAGGGTATTGATGAAAACGGCGGCGCAGTTTTATTATCGAGTCGGCCATTGATTCACCGAGAACGGTAAACCGCTGCGGCAGGTTTTCGGGATAATTCATGTTTATTGCTCGGAGACCTGTTGAGGTTTTTCTTTTGGCTGCTTTATGCGATTAGCCAATCGATGTGCGGTACGCAACGGTTCGGGCAGACGGTAGCCACTCAGGCAGTCGGTAACAATGCGGGAGGCATCGGCAATACTGCACTTGTATCCGGGCGATATGTAAATTGGCTTGACATCGGTGCGACTGCGATAAACCTGCCCGGCGAGTTTATTTTCAACATATAGAGGCGCGGCTTCGCCTTCGTCACTACCAATCTCCTGATGCTGACCGGCAAGCCTTTTGCGGGCACAACCGATCGATGGAATATCCATCAGTAATCCCATATGGCAGGCCATACCGAAACGGCGAGGATGGGCAATGCCATGACCGGCGAAAATCACAACATCCGGCCGGGTCTTGAGACGGTTGAGAGCTTTAAGAATTACCTGACCCTCGCGAAAAGCATAAAGTCCGGGGATATAAGGAAATTCTGCCTTGCGGGAGGCAGTCGCCTTTTCAAACAGAGTCAACTCCGGGTAACGGAAAAGACTGACTCCGGCATAGAGAGTCTCGGTGTGGTGATTGAAGGAAGTATCCACTCCGGCAATTAATTCGACTCCATTAAGGTCACTGTCCAGCGTGATTTTTTCTCTGAGTTTTTCCTGAATACGGATGGCTTCATTTTCATCGGAGGGCCATGAGTGGAATTGGTGGACGTTCATTTATACCCACTTTTCTAAACAGACCTTACCCGTTCACGTCGATTTGGTGGCGATCAACAATGCAGTAATCGAACGGTATTATGAATGAGCTAATGCAAAATCAGAGATGTTACGGGTCTCGCTCAAAACTTATTAAGATAAAATAAGGGTTTAAGGCCTTTTGTCAAACAATAAGTATAAATTACGTAGGAACGGCGGGCGTCAATCGCCCGCCCGAGTGGTAAGCATAAAATATTCTGGTTAAACCATAATATCACAGACTCGAATCAGGATCAGGCCAACGAAAGCGCCCGCGCCGGAAATGACCACTTTTAATCGCTGAACAGGTCGTCGAAAGACTTTTTGCGCGAATCCTTGGAATCCAACTTATCCAGAGCTTTGGCTCCAACCACACGCGGCTGGAAAAAATCGCAAAAATTAGATTTGTCTTTGATTTTGATTGTCTCGTCAACTCGTTCCCGGCATCCGTGAGCGGCGTAGGGTTCAAAAAAACGACAGCCACGACAGCATTTCAGATCGGCCAGACAGTCAACGCAATGATCAATGCGCGTCGGTTTGGCCTTGATACCGGTATCTTTGCCGCAATTCCAGCAACTGAGTCCCATAATTCCTCCCCGTATAGTATAAAATATCCTATGAGCCAAAATTGTCAAGTCGTTAGGAGAGAATAATGGCAAACGTTTGGGCGGCGATGACGATATAGTAATTAATGAGTTGTACTACTTTAAAGGGCCGACTATATTCCGGGCAAACAAGGATGTGACTATGGATTTTGATCGATCAATTTTCAAGGCTTATGATATTCGCGGAGTCGTACCTGATCAATTAAACACCGACATTGCTTATGCTATCGGCAACTCCCTAGCCGGGTACCTGAAACCGAAATCGATTGCCGTTGGGCGCGATATGCGCGTCTCCTCGAATGAAATATTCGAGGCCCTGACTATGGGGATCCTCGACCGGGGTGTTGATGTCGTCGATTTGGGTATGACCTCCACCGACGGCCTTTATTTTGCCGTCGGCAAATTCGGCTACGACGGCGGTATTATGATCACTGCCTCGCATAACCCGGCTCATTACAACGGCTTCAAAGCCTGTCGCCGCGAAGCGGTGCCGCTTTCGGGCAGTGACGGATTGGATGTTGTCGCCGACGATCTGGCCGCTGATCGAATCGAAAAATCACCCAACCGGGGATCGATTGCCCGCAAAGATATCAGCCGTGATTTCACCGATCACGCCCTTTCCTTTATTGATCCGACGATTATCAAACCGTTTTCCATTGCTATCGATGCCGGCAACGGCATGGCCGGACAGATTCTGAGGCCGGTTTTCGAGCGTCTGCCCTGTAAAATCACGCCCCTTTTCTTTGAGCCGGACGGGACATTCCCCAATCATCCACCCAATCCGATCCAACCGGAAAACCTGACCGACCTGCAAGCAGCCATGAAGAAGGGCGAATTTGATCTGGGAGTAGCTTTCGACGGTGACGCCGACCGGATGTTTTTGCTCAGCAAAGATGGAACGCCATTGGGCGGCGACATGGTTACGGCGCTGGTGGCCGACAATATTCTCTCTCGCAATCCGGGTGAAACAATTCTTTATAATCTCATCTGTTCGCGAGCAGTAGCGGAAGTAGTTCGGCGTAAAGGAGGCCACCCGGTGCGCACGCGCGTCGGTCATGCCATCATCAAACCACTGATGAAAAAGCACAATGCTGTTTTTGGCGGCGAGCATTCGGGACATTTTTATTTTCGGGACAATTGGTTCGCCGATTCCGGTCTGATCGCCCTGCTTGTCTGTCTGGAACTGTTGTCCAAAGCTGACCGGCCATTGCATGAGATATTAAAAGAGATCAATATATATGTGCGGTCTGGTGAAATTAACAGCCGCGTGGATAATATTGAGAAGAAAATTGACAAAGTCGCTTCGGCCTTTGCCGGGGGAGAAAGTGACCGCGAGGACGGTCTGACGGTGCAATTCAGCGATTGGTGGTTCAATCTGCGACCGTCCAATACCGAACCACTGTTGCGTCTAAATGTCGAAGCCGACAATCAGGAAATACTCGAGGAAAAAGTAAAATCACTCATTGAGATAATCAGGGCCTGAACCAATGGCGGATAATTTGAGAATATTGGTGGTCGATGACGATCCTTATCTGCTGGATCTGTTGATCGAAACCCTGGCCAGTATCGGTTACGATGCGGTCGGGGCAACCAACGGCGACGAAGCGCTGGCGGAACTGAGAAAGTCCGTGTTCGGCCTGGTCATCACCGATATCAAGATGCCGGGTATAAACGGTCTGGAACTGGCCAAAATAATTAAAAACGATTATCCCCGCCTTCCGGTGATTCTGATCACCGGCGTTTTTTCGGCCGATATTCTCAATAATTCCGACGCCGACGGATTGTTGACCAAACCATTTCGAATTGGGCATATGGAGGAGTTGATCGCCCGCACGATTTCCTCCGAACGGCTTTCCGGTAGCGATAGCAGCGGGAAGGTGTTGGTTGTTGATGACGACGATGGTTTCCGTTTGATGCTATCGGAGACTTTAAAACTTTCCGGCTACAGCGTAATTGCTGCGTCCGACGCCGGCCAGGCTTTGAGCCGGATCAGGAAAGGCAATGTATCGACGGTCATTACCGATATAAAAATGCCGGGGATGGACGGTATTTCATTGGCCCGTCATATAAAAAATCATTTTCCCCATATCAGGGTAATTTTGGTAACCGCCTTTTTGTCTCCGGAAAATCAGTTCGAAGAAAACAATGATGCCGATGGCTTCCTGATGAAACCATTCCGCGTGGAAAGTATCACCGACCTTCTGGAAAACCTGAAGGATGCCGGAGCGAAAGCTCGATTATAAACAGGCGTGATAACCCTCGACGACCTTCCCCTTCCACTTATTTTAAAAGAATCATTTTTCTGGTGTGAATATTGTCACCGATTCGCAGACGGTAAAAATAAACACCTGTGGCCGCAACGCTGCCGTCCCGGATGCGGCCGTTCCAAATCAGGCTATAGACGCCCGGAGATTTAATCTCTTCGGTCAATTCGCGTACGGTTTGACCCAGCAAATTCAACACACTTATGCTGACCCGACTTCGTCTGGGGACTGTGTATTCGATAGTCGTTGCGGCATTGAAAGGATTGGGGAAATTTCTTGTTGCCAGCGATAAATTATCCCGACCCGACGATTGTTCATCGACCGAAGTAAAACAATTGACATCCAGGGCGCCTATCCTGAGACCGCAGGAATTACTTTCGGCCGCACACGGCGACTCCTGATGTAGAGACAATCTTCTGACGGCCGTATCACAGAACATTGGGTCCTGCGCGATATTACCCTCGACGCCCAACTGATCGACAATCGCCTCGATCCAGTCTCCCCCCTGATTGCCGAATATATCACAACAGGTGAAATACGGCAGGAGGCTGGGATCGCTTCCAAGGCAGGCAACCGCCCCACGGCCGTAATTGAAAGCAAGAACAGATCGTTCTATTTCCGCTTCCGTATCAATTAGAGCCAGAGCCGATCCCAGACCGGTCAATTCGTCGTTATCCAAATAGGCGGCATTACCGAAAAAGGTGCATTCCCTGATTACCGGTGCGCCTCCGAAAGCGATCAGACCGCCCCCTATAGCCGTATCGGCACAACCCAGACAGCTGTCGTTGACGGCGACATTACCGGTAAGAATACATTTAGTCAAAATGGGCGAAGCTTCAAAAAGATAAAGTCCGCCGCCGTACCCGGCGGCCACCTCACCGGTCGAATCAATGGCCAGATCGGCCGAGTTGTCGTCCAATCGGCATTGATCGAGAACCGCAGCGGATCGGATCAGGGCCAGGCCACCGCCAAAATGAGCGCGGTTATCGCTGATTTCGGTCGTCCTGATCGAAGGTGAAGATTCATCACAATATATCCCGCCGCCATAAGTAGTGATTGAGGTACCGGTATTATCATGAGCTCGGTTGCGAATTATTTGGCACTCACTGATAATCGGATCCGAGCCGTTCAGGCAGGCAATCGCCCCGCCGGCGAAGCCGGCGTTATTATCTGAAAACAGGCAATCAATTATAGCCGGGGAAGATGAATCACAGAGGATTGCCCCACCGATCGATTTGCCCTCGGGACCGTCGAATACGCCGTAGCCGTTGATGAACCTGAAACCTTCGATAATAGTTGTCGAATCCTCGCCCTGATGCAACCAAAAAGCCCGGTGAGGATCAATAACGCTTCCCTGGCAATCAATGGTCGTTGCCGCCGGGCCTTTGAACGATTTTAGCCAGATAGCTTTACCGCCAAAGTCAATGTCCTGAAATCCAACCCCGCTGTAATTCCCCGGCGCCACTATCAGTGTATCGCCGTCTTCGGCGGTAACCAGGGCAGCTTTGAGCGTTGGTTCACCGCTGGGGATATGAATGGTAACAGCCCCGGTCGATCCTGCGAGGCATGAAAATAATAAGAGAGCAAATAAGCAAACACAAGCGGCAGATCTCAAGGCCATAAAATATCCCCGGAAAAAATGTTACCTCAATATAGTCTATTATCCCATATATAATAGACGAAAAGCGACGCAAATGTTTTCAATTTTATTTTTGCGGGAGTCACGTATCGCCAGTTCGGTTTCCCTCTTGGAAAAGCTCAATGAATGTTTAGGTTGCATAAAAGTCACATAATTATATATTAATATTAACTTTTACGCCGCCCACAGAAATACCCTCACACGTACCGAACAAGGAGGACTTCAGATGTATTATATCTATCGCGTGGGCATTTTATTAATACTCTGTATTATCACGGCGGCGAATGTTTACGGACAAATCCCCAATGTCCGAGTAACTAATTCAAGTGACCTTCAAAACGAAGTTCAAATCACATACTGCCCGGCTGACACCAGTGTTTTGATTGCCGTTTGTCGTGATATGAACTACGATCAATTAAATAGTGGAATAGCGCGTTCTACCGATGGCGGGGCATCATGGTTTTATCAATTCAACCAACTAACTATGGCCTATAGTAGTTCTCAATCCGATCCGACGGTTACCGCCGATGCCGAAGGCAATCTATACTGCTGCTTTTTGGATTTCCGTCAAAGTATGGTTACGACCGACTCCAGCTTTTTGGTGTTTGTCAAATCTACCGACTATGGGCAAACCTGGCAGGGGCCGTTTCCAGTTTCAGAAAGCCACGGCGCCTGGTTTGAGGACAAAGAGTATATCACCGTTGATCGTACGGGAGGTCCCTATCACGGCAATGTATATGTAGCATGGACGCGTTTCGATTTACCCGCGCGGATATTTTTTGCTATATCCGAAGATGGCGCCGAAACCTGGAGTGACTCCATAACCGTTGCACCACCGATTGAGGACCCCTCATGTCCGGCGGGACTAAGCAGTGGGCATTTTCCACAACCAATTGTAGGTGCGGATGGCTCCATTTACATAATCTGGTCAACCTATAATCATTCCGGTTGTTCTTTACTCGGACGAGACAATCTGGCCATTTCCAAATCGACCGACGGCGGGCTGACCTGGTCCAACCCGTATGACACTTTGTTTCACTATAACCAGATAACTTTTGTGGACGGAGCCATAAATGTGTACACCGTCCCGGTCGGTGATGCTGATATTTCCGACGGCCCCTATGACGGCAACCTATATATATCATTCCTGAATGGTACTCCTGACGGAGCCTATTATCACGGCGATGTTCTGGTTATCAGATCAACCGATGGCGGCGGCAGCTGGTCGGAACCGATGAGGATCAACGACGACCCGATGGGTGAGGATGTCGATCAATTTCATCCCTGGCTGATTGTCAATCAGGACGGTGTGATCATTACAATTTTCTATGACCAGCGCGTCGATCCGGCTCACTATAATTTCGATGTTTTCGCGACCTACTCTTTTGATGGCGGGGAAACATTTACTTCCAATCACCGGATCACCGATGTGTCCTCCTCTCCGGACTTGCTGGCCGTATCGTCATCGTTCGATTTTATCAGTGCCTATGAAAACGCGGCATTCGACCTTGGCGATGAGGCGGCCTACCGCAGTCCCTCGGCCGGGAAAATCGCCGAATATATCGGCGTCACTTCTTATCATGATGCGGTGACCGCCGCCTGGACCGATTCCCGCAATGCAAATTCAGATATTTACAGCGCCACATATACGCTGCCTTTCCTGAAGCCGCGTTTGTGGAACGCCCCAGACGGCGGACTTCTCGGAGATAACGACAGTCTGTTCTGGTCCACTTGCTGGCATGAAAGCGGCGTCAGTTATCGAATCGAAATCGACGACGATCCTCTTTTCGGATCGATCGACATAAATGGCAATCCAATCGACAATAAGCTTTATTCAACAACCATGAGTCTGACTGACGGTATTTACTTTTGGCGAGTAAAGGCTTTCCGAACAACCGAAGGCGATTCTACTGAATACAGTGATGTCTGGTCGTTTGAGTTTGATACTCAGGCCCCTTCGCCGGCAACACCAGAGTCACCCGGGGAGGGTTCAACCTCACGCGATTCTCTGCCGACTTTCGACTGGTCCACGACGCGACCGGCAGATGAGTATTTCGAAATAGAATTATCCACCGATCCAGCCTACTCCGGCGTACTTCCCTATTTGCACTATGAAGGAATTGACGCGACTTCATTTACCATACCCGATGCTCTATCTGAGGAGGAGACTTATTACTGGCATGTCAACCACTATGATCTGGCCGGCAATGAATCCGGTTATTCATCGAGTGCCAGTTTCAATTTCGTTCGCTTTATTTGCGGCGATGCCAACGGCGATCTGGCCATCAATGTCGGTGACGCCGTTCATCTGATCAACTATGTTTTCAAAGGCGGCGACGCGCCCGATCCAATGGAAGCCGGCGAGGTCAATTGTGACGGCGCCCTCAATGTCGGCGACGCCGTTTATGTAATAAATTACGTGTTCAAAGGCGGCGACGTTCCCTGCGCAGCCTGCCCGTAATTATTTTCAAAGTGTCCGTCACTTAAAGCCCGGTTCTGTGCCGGGCTTTAGTGTTTGTCGGCCAACTCACCCGCGATCAAAATATCCGTTGCATCCTCGCCAAAATGGGTTATATTTAAAAAACCCTCATCGCCCCTTTAAACAACCGGTTACCCGCCGAAAGTGAGGATGTCACATGATAAAATTCTATGGCGTTATCGCGGTTCTGCTTCTATTCCTGTTTTTACCGGCAGAAACGATCGGCCAGATTCCCAATGTGCAAATTTCGTACAATTCGGTCCAACTCCAGAATGAGGAACAGGTGTTCTACTGCCCTACCGACAGTAATTACATCCTGGCCAACTGGCGCGATTTTCAGCTCGGATACCGCCGCTGCGGCATCGGCCGCTCGACTGACGGCGGCGCCTCATGGTCCAATCAGCTCAACATGCTTATGCTGGATTGGAACAACCATCAGTCCGATCCGACCATGACGGTCGACCGGCACGGTAATTTCTACTGCTGCTGGCTGGAGTACAGCGCGACAGCGGTCAATGATTCCAGTTTTCTGACTTTTACTATTTCCTATGACAAGGGCGCTACCTGGGTGGGCGCTTATCCGGTCAGCCCTCATCACGGTGACTGGTTCGAGGACAAGCAATTTATAACCATTGACCGCACCTCCGGAGTACATGATGGAAATGTCTACGTCGCCTGGGCCCGGTTCGATAACCCGACCCGAATTATGTTTGCCCGCTCGCTGGACAGCGCCGTTACCTTTGAAGATACGCTGATCGTCGGACCGGCGCAGATTGGAACGGGCTGCGGATATGATCTCGATGCCGGCCAGTTCGCGCAACCGATTGTCGGCTCCGATGGAGATGTTTATGTTTTCTGGAGGGGAGGCGAAATAACATCGGAGACCGAATGTGTCGGCTATACGGCTTTAAAGATGTCAAAATCATTCGACGGCGGGCAAACCTGGCCGATTATGGCTGAACCTTTGTTTGCCTATAACGTGTTTGGCATAGTTGACGGCAATATCGATGTGTACAATTGCCCAGCCGGCGATGCTGATATCACGGGCGGCCCATACGACGGGAACATATATATATCTACTTTGAACGGCAACGCCGACGATATTTACTATCACAGCGATATTCTTCTATTGAAATCGACGGACGGCTGCGAGACCTGGTTGCCACCGGTCAGAATTAACGATGATCCGTTGGGCGAGGACGTGGATCAATTTCATCCTTGGTTGACGGTGAACCAGGACGGCACCATTGCGGTAATATTCTATGACCAGCGGATGGACCCGTCACATTACATGTTTGATGTTTTCGCCGCTTATTCTTTCGATGGTGGAGAAACGTTCACCACCAATCACCGTATCACCAATGTTTCCTCTTCCCCTGATCAGGCCGAACGCGGGACTCCCGATGTGGTTACCGATCCGTGGGAGGGGATGATTGATGATAACGGGGAATATCATGTTCTGACCCCAATGGCCGGAAAAATCGCTGAATATATCGGTGTCACCGCTTTTCATGATGCTATCACAGCCGTCTGGACCGACACCAGAAATGGAAATCAGGATGTTTTCTCGGCCAGCTATACCATACCATTTCTGGAACCGAGACTTTTCGACCCGGTCGATAACGGTTTGGTCGGCACCGGGGACAGCCTCGTTTGGTCAACCAGTTGGCATGAAGACAATATCAGTTACCGCATCGAAATCGATGACGATCCGCTGTTCGCTTCGATTGACCTGACCAGCACTCCCACCGACAACAAACTCTACACGGCTCCCTTCGGTTTGACCGACGGCATCTATTACTGGCGGGTCAAGGCCTTCCGAACCGTTGAACTCGATTCCACCGAATACAGTGATGTCTTGTCGTTCGAGATTGATACCGAAGTGCCAAGTCCGACATCTCCGGAAACTCCGGGCGAGGGCATCACCTCGCGCGATTCGCTGCCGACTTTCGACTGGTCGATCACTCGCGATTCCCCTGAATATTTTGAGATTGAAATTTCCACTGATCCAGCCTATTCCGGGACACCGCCTTATTTCCACTATGACGGCATAACCACGACGTCGTTCACCATGCCCGAAGCTTTGCCTGAGGAAGGGACCTATTACTGGCATGTCAATCATTATGACCTGGCTGGCAACGAAACCGGTTATTCATCAAGCACCAGTTTCAATTTTGTTCGCTTCATATGTGGAGATGCCAACGGCGATCTGACCATCAATGTCGGCGACGCAGTACACCTGATCAACTACGTATTTAAAAATGGTGATCCGCCCGATCCGCTGGAGTCAGGCGAAACCAACTGTGATGGCGCGATTAATGTCGGCGATGCCGTTTTTGTGATAAACTACGTCTTCAAAAGCGGCCCTATACCCTGCGGCGACTGCCCATAGAAGTTACTTCTAAATGGAATCACAAAAAACCCCGCTGATCGGCGGGGTTTTTTTATTCAAATATTCGGATTCAATCACACGGCCGGTATATCCATCTTGTAATTGACCCATTCCTCTTGAGCCGGGCCATAAACGCCGGTGACTTTCACACCGGCCATACGCATAAGAATAGTCATCTGACCCCGATGATGGATTTCATGAGCCAGCACGACCCAGAGCGATTTCCCTCGCTTCCAGACCTCGCCGTACATATTATCTTCCTTCTGCAGGTCCTCGTCTTTCCACCCCTTGACTTCATTGAATACAAAATCAACAGCCTTCTGGTAATGCTCCTTGATTTCGGCGGCCGAGGTCGGGATCGGATCTTTTTCGGTGGCTCCCTTGAAAGACATCCCGAACTGGTTGCACATTTCAGGATAAGTAGTGATTATATGCCATACGGCGCGCCCGAGATTGCGAATGACTTCATGTTTCGGTTCGGTCAGTGATTCATCGGTAAGCAAATCCAGCAGTTTAGCCGTGTTTTTTGTTTCCTCTTGCCAGACGGCGGCAAAATTCTCGATACTGGTAAACATGGTTGTCTCCTTAACTTGTCGTTACAATCAATCATTTTTCTCGTTCATAATTTCTTCAATTCGCGCAAGCGTTTCCTCGGACAACTCCACCTCGACAGCCCGGACATTGGCCTCAATATGTTTCGGACGAGTGGCACCGGTTATGGCCGAGGATACTTCCTCTCGGCGTAAAACCCAGGCCAAGGCCAGTTGACCGATAGTAATATTCAGATCGGCGGCCAGATCCGCCAGTTGACGCACTCGGTCTAAATGATCGTCAATCAGATCCTCTTTGAGCCAATCGGTTCTTTGGCCGCGACTGCCTTCCGGGATGCCGTCATTGTATTTGCCAGTCAAGAGTCCCTGAGCCAGTGGTGACCAGACTACAAGGCCGATTCCGTGGCGAGAGCAGGTGGGCATAATACTCGATTCGATATGACGATCGAACAGGTTGTAGCGCGGCTGTTCCACCTGCGGCCGGTAGCAATGATAACTCTCGGCCGTGCTTGCGGCATTTTCGATTTGTCCCGCATCCCAAACCGATGTACCCCAATAGAGAATTTTACCCTGTCTGACCAGATCATCCATCGCCCGAACCGTTTCCTCGACTTCGGTATCGTGGTCGAAGCGATGACAGAAATATATATCCAGATAATCGGTACCGATACGCTTCAGCGATTTCTCAATCGATTCGTAAATATGTTTACGCGACAGGCCGCGGTCGTTGATGTTATCGGACATCGGCCAGAACAGTTTGGAAGATATCACCAGATCAGACCTTTGGTAATTCTTGAGTGCTTCGCCGCAAACCTTTTCGGCTTCGCCTCGCGAATAGATATCGGACAGATCGACAAAATTGACGCCCAGATCGATGGCCGCGGCCATAATATTGGAGGTTATTTTCTGGTCCACCGATCCGCCATAAGTCAGCCACCCGCCGATAGATATTTCCGACACTTTGATGCCGGCTTTGCCCAAACGTCGATATTTCATCATTACTCCTAATTTATAATGCTCTGTTACCCCGGCGCCCGCCATCACATTCTTGAGTT
The DNA here is from genome assembly GCA_024231695.1 of FCB group bacterium. GTDB lineage: Bacteria > Zixibacteria > MSB-5A5 > GN15 > JAAZOE01 > JAAEQF01. The sequence continues at coordinate 1,306 of JAAEQF010000052.1, read as the reverse complement.
TAAATATATACGCTTCTGTCGGCGGAGCGGCGATGCGAATTATTTTTAAAATCTGGCAGCAGTTTATTATAGGCGGTTTGTATAGGCGAAACAATCATTAACCGGAATCAAATGTTGATACTTAATCGAACAAACCGACAAGGCTTGACTTTCGAAGACGATTTGGCAATCCTGCAAGTGAAACTGATGGGTTGATAAATATGAACAGCACGGAAAAAACAGCGTTTATCAAAAATCTGGCCGCCGAATTCGGCTTTGCCGCCTGCGGAATTTCCCGAGTCGAGGAATTGACCGAGGAAGCCTCGCGTCTGGAAGCCTGGCTGAAACGAAATCTTCACGGACAAATGAATTATCTGGCCGATCATTTCGATCTGGCCATCGATCCCCGGAAACTGATGCCGGAAACCAAAGCGGTGATATCGCTTGCCCATAACTATTACCCCGGTGATGAGCAAGGCGACGATGATTCTTTTAAACTGTCGATCTATGCCCGCGGCCGCGATTATCATAATGTCATCAGGAAAAAGCTAAAAAACATGACCCGCGACATGAGGGAACGGTTAGGCGAAATAGCCGTCCGCATCTGCGTGGACAGCGCACCAATTATGGAAAAAGTCTGGGCCGCCCGGTCAGGTTTAGGTTGGATCGGAAAAAACGGAAACCTGATAAATGCCCGCCGGGGTAGTTATTTCTTTTTGGCCGAACTGCTGGTGGACATGGAACCGGACTACGATCCCCCCGCCTTCGATCATTGCGGCAAATGCCGGGCCTGTATCGACGCCTGCCCCACCGAGGCCATTATTGAACCATACTTGATCGATTCCCGGCGCTGTATATCCTATCTGACGATTGAACACAAAGGCGATCTTCCCGCCAATATGGCCGGCACCTACCGCGACTGGATATTCGGCTGTGATATCTGTCAACAGGTCTGCCCTTTCAACCGCTTCTCCGTGCTGCACCGGGAAAAAGCGTTTGCTCCTCACCCCGACCTGTTGTCGATGACCCGGACGGAATGGCTGAATCTTTCTCTCGATCATTACCGGGAAATGTTTGAGGGCTCGGCTGTCGGTCGAACCGGATATGATGGCTTGATGCGCAATATTAGATTTGCGGACAAGAAGTAAGTGGTTGGTTTTATTTGCTCATGTAAGCAGTAACGAAAAAGTCGCGGCTAATTTTTTCGATCTCGAAACCGGCGCAGGGCATCTTTCGAAACAGCTTTTCAATTTCATCGCGACGATACATGAACAGGTCGCACCGGCGGCGGTAACGACGACGTCTCTGCCAGGCCAGAAATCCACCT
>JAAEQF010000051.1 GCA_024231695.1 FCB group bacterium | reverse complement strand
GATCATATAGGCCAGCATCCGCCCCAGCGTATAGAGAGCGCCGGATAAAAACACTGCCCGAGTGTTGCCGACCCGTTTACTGATATAGGAGATAGCCGCGATATTGGTCGCCAGCGGACAGGGACTGATCGAAGTCAATATCCCCAGCCACAAAGCCACTCCCAGAGGAAGAAAATAATCCACTTAGCCCTCACCCATAAAAGTTTTGATCCCGTCGTCAACATAGTCAAAAAACTGCTTTTCGTCTCCCACCAGATCCCATATCTTTTCAAGGTTCTTCCACTGGCCATCGGTCTCGGGGCGATAATCGACCAATACCAGAGCCTGCACGATCAATTGGTATTCATCGGCGAAATGTTTGTTTTCATCTTCCTCAACATTGACCACTTTCCAGATCAAGTCGCCGGAAGCGAGGGCTTCGGCGAATCGCTCGTGGACCACTTTATAGGCCAGCTCTTCGATTTTAGTACAGGTCGGGCAACGCCGGATATTATGGAAATAATAAACGACCACCGCTTCCGGATTTACCGTTTCGACCGCCGCTGCCTTGTCATTGGTAGTGTTCTCGGTCGTACCCGCCTCCTGGGAGATGAAATAGGCCAGACTGGTGGCAACGAAAAGAAGAAGCACCACTGTAATTATACTTTTTCCGCTCATCGTCTGAGTCTCCTTGCTTTGATTAATCTTTGATTAGCTCTTTCAATTCATCAAGCGACGGCACTTTACCCGATATCTTGACTGTGCCGTCAACGACCAAGGCCGGAGTCAAAAGGACTCCGTACGATGTGATCTTCATGATATCTTTTACTTTGTGCAGTTCGAATTCGATCCCCAGCTCGCGAGCAGCCTGGCCGACTTCCTGAGCCAGCTTCTCGCATTTGGGACAACCGGTGCCCAAAACTTCCAGCTTTTTCACTGTTTCACTCCTACCCAAAAATTGAGCCGTAAATTATTCCGCTGATTGTAGCCATGATAATGACCAAGGCTACAAACACGATGGTCTTTTTCGTACCCAGGATATTCCGGATGACCAGCATATTCGGCAGCGACAGCGCCGGACCAGCTAAAAGTAAAGCCAATGCCGGCCCCTTGCCCATTCCGTTGCCGATCAAGCCCTGCAATATAGGCACTTCGGTCAACGTGGCAAAATACATAAAGGCTCCGGCCACCGAAGCAAACAGATTGGCGCCGATCGAATTACCGCCCACTGCCTGAGCGATCCACTCCGACGGAATCAATCCTTCATGACCCGGTCGGCCAAGTAATGCCCCGGCGATCATCACTCCGTAAAATAACAGCGGCATAATCTGTTTGGCAAATCCCCAACTCTGAGAAAACCATTCTCCGCTCTCCCCGGTATGGGAAGCCGTTATGACCGAAAGCCCGATCACTGCTGCGGCAAAGGCGGCCAGCGGCTGTTCCGGAAAAACCAACGCCAGTACCAGCGTAACCGCCGCCACTAAGGCAATTTTCCACCAGCGTATTTCAAACCAGCCAATCAGCATAACCGCCAGCGCCACCGCCGAAACACCGGTCAGATACCATTTGATGGAATACATCGTTGACCAGAAGCCGGTCAGTTCATCCGGTTTGCCCCAGTTGGCAAAAATCAGGATAGCCACCATGGAAGCGAAATAAAGAGTCGTCTTCCAAAGCGGCCGGACATTGTCTTCTTCCGGCAGGGCCATCTCGACTTCCGCCCGCTCGGTCTCTTCCCGGCGAAAGAAAAAATGCATGAGAAGCCCGATGACAATGCTGAACAAAATCGCCCCAACTGCCCGGGCGATACCGATCTCCAGACCAAGAATGCGCGCAGTCAGAATAATGGCCAGCGCGTTTATGGCCGGTCCGGCATATAGAAAGGCAGTGGCCGGGCCGAGTCCCGCGCCCATTCGATAAATCCCGGCAAAAAGAGGTAGAACCGTACAGGAACAGACGGCCAGAATGGTTCCCGAAAGCGAGGCCACACTATAGGAAATTACCTTGCCCGCCTTGGCTCCCAGATATTTCATAACCGAAGCTTGACTGACGAAAACGCCAATCGCTCCAGCAATGAAAAAGGCCGGTATCAGACAAAGGATTACATGTTCGCGAGCATACCAATGCGTCAGATACAGAGCTTCCTGTAAAGCCTGCTCCAAACGAAGCGAATTGATCGGCAGATAGTAGAAAATCAGAAATAAACCGCCGATGGCCGCCAGCGGTTTCCATTCAGTACGCCATTTTGTCGTCATCATCTATATCTCAACTAAAACTCATAAACAATTTCAGGATTATTTCAAAACCTGAAGATGATCTCCGGCCGTGGTCTCCAAAACGGTTTCGACACAACCAAAGAAATTCATCACGCAAGGAACCCTTAAACTGTAATACACCGACAAACCCTGTTTTTGATCCGAAACGATGCCTGCGTTTTTAAGCACCGACAAATGTTTCGATACGGTCGAAACGTCCGCCCCGACCATTTCGGTCAATTCGGAAACAGACCGGGTCTTCCGGGATAACTCATCGACTATAAACAGTCGGGTGGGATGAGCCATCGCCTTTATTACTTTTGCCCGGGCTTCGTATTTGGCCTGTTTTTCAGCATTCATTACCAAAACTCCAATTACAGCCTATCGGTTATTTGGCAAAATAGCCAATTAGTGTATAGATGTCAATACTTTTTTTGGAGAGATTGGCAGTTATTCAAAAATAATTGTTATTTTATGGAATAAAAGCCGACGCCCCACCGTGAGGGGTTGGCGGGGCGCCGAGCAACGCGAGTTACCTATTTACAGGCCGAAATCTAATTAATTTAGAACCACTTCCTCGGCCTGTCGGGCCGCCTGTTTCTTCTCCTCAACCATGCACTGCGACCAAATGCCATACAGTTCATCTTCGCTGGTCCGGGCATTTATAACCGGATCGGCTTTGCCCGCCCTGATCATATCGGTAAAGCATTTTAGAATGACCGGATCGAAGGCAACGCCCGAATCTCTGACCATCATCTCCAGGGTCGAATCCACATCAAAGGCGGCGCGATAGATTCGATCGGAGGTGAGGGCATCAAAGACGTCCGAGATGCAGATGATTTTGGCTCCCAGGGGAATATCTTCCCCTTTCAATCCCAGAGGATACCCGCTGCCGTCGAGTTTTTCATGATGATGCAGTATTAGCGGATCCACATCCCAGGGCAGATCCTTACCATGCATAAGATCAACGCCGGTGGCTGGGTGTTTTTTGATATGCCGGAATTCTTCATCGGTTAATCTCCCCGGCTTGTTCAAGATGCTATCATCGACTTGTGTTTTCCCAATATCGTGAAGCAAGGCGGCGGCCACAATGGTCTTGAGCATACTTGTGCGCAGACCGAGTTCACGTCCCAGCAGGAGGGCTAATGAAGCGACGCGATCGGAATGACCCTTGGTGTAGGGGTCCTTTTGATCCACTTCGCGGGCCATGGCATTGAATATATCCAGATACAATCTCTCTATTGAATTTATCACCCGTTCGATTTGTTCCCGTTTGCCTTCGGCTTTCATCCCGGCATATATATGATAGGAAGATTCCAGATCGTTCAGGGCCTCAAAATGCATTTTTCGCGATTTATAAAGCGTACCTCGTTCCTGCAAGACTTCAGCTTCCAGAAAGCGGGCGCCGATCTGCTGACTTACATCCAGGGCTTCACCGAAAAGGTGTCCGGCATCATCGAAGTTTTTTTCAAAGACGGCAATTTTGCCGGCGATTTTTTTGACTTCAACCAGATGCCCATTGGTCAGGCCGGCTTGCACAAGATAACGTTCGGCTTTCAGACAATGCAGTTTGGCGTTGGCCATAGCCCGTTTCTTGAGAAACAGGTCGGCCAGATTAATATCAACGATTAGCGTCAATGACGCATCTTTGATCGCGATGGCGGTCTTATAGGCTTCCTGGAAATAATCGAACGCCTCTTCATTTATGCCCTGCTCGGCCAACGTAATAGCCAGATTGTTTTTGGCATAGGCGCTTTTTCTTATCTGTTCCTTTTCTTCATATATTTTTAAGGATATGCGGTAAAGTTCCAGCGCTTTGCGCCAGGATCCTTTCATATTCATAATTGCTCCGAGATTATTGACCAAATCGGCATAAAGCACCTCATTGCCGATTTCCCGGGCAATATCTATGGCTTCGTTATAATTAATCTCCGCCTCTTCGAATTCCCCCAGTTCGAGATAAATGACACCCAGGTTCCGCAACGCTTTGCAAAGCCCGAGGTTATCATGTTGACGCCGGTAGGCACCGATCGCTCGCTGAACGTATCCCAGGGCTCGATCATAGTCACCCTGCTTGGCCAACAGTTGACCGATCTGGGCAAACGTTTCCGATTTCACCGACAAATAACAAGCGTCGCGGCAATGGATCAATATCTTTTGATATTCCCCGATGGCCAGATCATGCTTCCCCTGCGAGGCCAACGCCTTACCCTTTTCCCGATGAAGCTCAAAACGAAGTTCCATCGAAAATCCCGGCAGGCCTTTGGAATTCCAGAGTTCCTCCAGATTATCCAAATAGCCGATAGCCTGTTCGTACTCACACGACTCATTGGCCGTTTTGGCCAGGGACATCAGCTTGGAGATCGTTTCCGACCAGTCGGAACATTCGCGTCGAGAATCGACGGGTTTTACGCCGTCGATTTCCCGAACCTGTTCGAGATGGCTTTGAGTCGTATTGGCGTCATCAAACATTGACGCTTCCTTTCAGCCGCGAGAGGAGATCCACCGCTTCTTTGAAACCTTTTTCCATGCCGATTTGACGATATTGACTGACGGCCGCGTCCAGTTTGGCGATAGCCAGCTCAGTATGACCCCGATCCTTTTCCAGCAAACCCTGCTCATAAAGCAGATCGGCCTGAAGGGCCTGCTGTTTATTTTCGACGGCCATCCGATATGTGCAATCCAGGAGTCCCTGAGCGCTTTCGATATCGCCCATGGCCCGGAGAATGCGGCAGTCGATCAGGTTCAATTCCGTTTCCAATGCTTTGGAATTGAGCCCCGGCAGGATTTTCCGAGCGGTGTCAATCACCGATTTGGCCAGATGGATTTCTTTTCGGGCCAGATGACTTTTGGAAATATTCTGATAACATATTTCCACCAGATGCAAATCCTTGGAGTCCAGAGCAATCGCCAACGACTGTTCCAAACTATCCACGGCTTCGACATACTCGGAAAGCTCGGTCTGGGTCAGACCTATATTAAGCAAAACATATCCCTGCCTAATCAGATTTCCGGTACTGCGGAAATCGGCCAGACAGAGTTTGAAAATCTTGATTGACTCACGAAAATCACCGGTTGCGGATTTGATGGCGCCCAGCGTATTCAAAATGGTTGCTCGTAATTCGTAATCAGCGGCCTCCGAAGCCCAGTCCAGAGCCTGTTCACACAGGCTTTCGGATTGATCGTAGTTTCCTTTCTGAAACTGCATGTTGGCGCGATTGCGCGCACATTCGGAAGCACCCTTGTAATGTTTCATTTCCAGAAACAGGCGCTGAGCTTCGAGGTAATGGAAATCGGAGTTATCCCAATCCGACTGCATCATCCAGGCCCGGCCGAGTGATTTGATAATCTCAGCCCGTAGCACTTTGTCACGCTCAGCTTCCACCGAACCAATTGCCGACTTGAGCAACTCGATAGCAACCACCGGATTTCCCTGTTTGAGCCAACCACGAGCAAGATCCAACAACGTCCCGCCGTTTTCGATCCCGGCGCGAATGTTGTCGCTCGCTATATGTTTGGTCAATTCATTCATTATTTTATCCATCAGGTTTAGGGTTAATCCTTTGGGTTTCGACTTATTCGTCGGTGATCAATCCATAGGCGGAAAAATGATTTAATTCTGCGATGACAACCTGATTTTCAAAATCAATAGTACAGGGAATGACCACAAACTGACCGGTGCTCTCATTGAGCCAGGCTATCTTAATGCTTGATTCATTGATTCCGCTCAAATCGGCTCCGCGATAGGACATGGTTACCATAACCGGCTTATCGAAGACCAGCCCATCGGTACCGAATTCATTGTAGAAAACGTTGACATCAGGAATAGTTATACTGAAAAGAGTATCATTTTTCACGGCACCGGCGGGAACATCCATGACGACATCAAATAACTCCAGGCGACCGCCTTCTTTAGTCGGTATGACTCCTTCGACATACATGTCGGCATCGCCCAGGGTCTTGGAAAAGGCCGTAGTACGAGTTAGAAGCCGAGGCTCGTTCTGGGTAACATCAGGATTTGTCGGATTAGTGGAGCATCCGGAAAAGATAACAATGGCAAAAACCAACAAAGCCCCAATCTTGACACTCAGACGGTTAACGCTTGCATTCTTCATCGTTGCACTCCTCAAGTAAGTATGTTTTTCTTCATAATTTTCCCAAATCATCATGACATCTTCCAATGCAAGCGTTATGCCGGAATCGGAGCAACGGAATAATGTACTACCCGGCAGCAACTTACGACAATTATCGCGAATCGATTCATTCGGCAAAAAAGACGATTGTGGAACGATTCGTTCCGGGCAATTTGGGTTTGAGGAGGCAACTTCTTTATTCTTATCAACTTTCAGGAAATTATTAAATCGGAACGATTCGTTCCGGAATTACCGTTGACGTCGGTTTTGTTCCAGTCCGGCATTCTCGATTATACGTCTTAAACGGGGTCTCGATATTTTCAGAAACCGGGCGGTTTCGGTTTTATTCCAATTGAGCATATTGAGCACCTGCAAAACCACTTTTTGCTCGACTTCATCCAGCGCAACCCCTTGCGGGGGAATATCAATCTTTATCTGTCTCCGCTCGCCAATACTGATCCGGCTTTTATTCAGAGCCTTTCTGATATCCTGCGGCTTGACGGCGTCGCCCTTGTTGAGTAGAACAGTCCTTTCGATGACGTTGCACAATTCGCGGACATTACCAGGCCAACTGTACCGGTTCATTTCAACGACTGCTTTGGGGGATATCTTGATATCCGGTTTGCCGTAAATCGCCGAATAGAATGTCAGATAATGATCTACCAATCCGGAAATATCCTCCGGCCTTTCTCTTAACGGAGGGATTTCAATGGTCAACAGATTCAGACGATAAAACAGATCTTCGCGAAAACCACCCTTCTCTATACTTTTCTGCAACTCAATATTAGTAGCCGCAACGACCCGGACGTTAATTTTACTTTCATCGATCGCGCCGATTTTGCGAAGTTTTTTATCTTCCAGTATCTTCAGCAGCTTGGCCTGAGCCGACGATGACAGGTTGCCGACCTCATCCAGGAAAATCGTTCCATTCTGGGCGTACTCGAAAAGGCCGAGTTTATCCGTTTTGGCGTCGGTAAAGGCTCCTTTGGTATGGCCGAATAGCTCCGACTCAAACAATTCATCGGGAATAGCCGAACAATTGACTTCCACCATATTATGATCCGAGCGCAATCCGGAATTATGCAGGATTCGGGCAATCAGCCCTTTCCCAGTACCGGTTTCACCCAGGATCAAGGCGCTGGGAAAATCAACTTCGGATAATATTTTGGCTGTTTTGCGGATATCAATGATTTTACTCGAGCAGCCGATCAAAGCCTCTGCTGCAAATTGAGATGATTTTTCTTCGGCGGGAGGGCAGTTATTTTTCAATTCATCCAAAAATGAATGAAGCCGCTGCAAACATTGCTCAGG